>CAYQDP010000157.1:0-6541 GCA_964416235.1 uncultured Flavobacteriaceae bacterium
TACAGAACCTGTATACGTCATAGGGTTTTGACCAAAGCCCCAAGTGTTACAAGAGATTGTTTGATTGAAAGCACGACTATTATTAGCATTGTTTTGATCAGGTAAAACAGCAACAGTGATTGTGTTTGTTCCGATAGTTAATAAGTTGTATGGTGCAAAAGTAACAGTAGCAGTGTTACCTGCTCCAATTGAAGGAACGAATTGAGCGTTAGTAAATGTGTTAACACCTACAACATTTAATCCAACACCTACGTTAGTTAATGTAGTATTACTGTTGTTTCTTACAATTGCAGTAACAGAATGGTTAGTGAAGATGTTGTTTGGAATATTTCCTAAAGAGTTAACTACCTCTACCGACATGTCGTTTGTTAAAGGATTAGCAAAACCAAAGCGGAAACATGGACGGAAAGCAGTAGATGCTAATGTTGTTGGAGCAGCTGTACCGCTTGCGCCTGAAACACAACTTGAAGCCATTGCGTTATTAGCAGCATACGTTACAGGAACTGTAGCATAAGGTCCGGCTGAATAAAAGTCATAAGCTACATACATGGCCCCACCTGTATAAACAAAAGGAGTTGTTAATGGAAGGTCAATTGTTGTAGCGGTTGTTGGTAAGGTGATAGTTCCTGTATAAACAGTAGTCATACCGGTTGTAATGGTTCCCCAGCTAGTACCTTTGTTATAAGTTGCATCACCCGTGTTTTGTAAGTAAACAACAATTGTACCAGTTACTGCAACGTCAGCACCTGCGGTAGTTGTATAACCAAAAGACGTGAGGGTAGTAGATGCTGCAATTCCTGTTAGTTCTGAAGTTTGTACTAATGCAGCTGCACGCATATAAGCAGCACTTGAGGTGCCGTTAGGTGCACGTACTTGAGTTGTTGCGCCAATGTTAGGTGGAGCAGTAACAACCATGCTTGCTTGGCTAAATCCAAGCGTAGCAATGGTAACTAGACCAAAAATTAAAGTAGATTTTTTCATTATTAATATAAGTTTATTGATTTAGCATAAAATTAATAAAAACTTAGATTAGAATTCCAAATGTTAAAATAAAAAAACCGCCAATTTTGGCGGTTTTTCTGCAATTTAACTATTTATATTATACAAAAAGTGCTATTTTTTGATTTTTATAGCTTTAAATTCAGTTCTACGGTTTTGCTGATGTAATTCTTCCGAACATTCTACATTGTTTTTACAATGGTTTATCAGTTTACTTTCTCCATAACCTTTCCATCGCATGCGTTTGTTATCAATTCCTTTTGTTACGATATATTCAACTGCAGCTTTCGCACGCTTATCTGATAAGATGAGATTGTATTGGTCGCCGGCGCGCGAATCGGTGTGGGAACTTAATTCTATATTTAAATTAGGGTTGTCTAACATCACCTGAACTAATCTGTCCAATTCTTTAGCTGCATCCGCTCTGATGAACCATTTGTCTAAATCATAGTATATATTCTCTAATACAATTGGTTTTTCAATGATAATCTGGTCCAACTCAAAATTAGCAGTAAAGTTTTCCGAAATCTTTTTACCAATCATACAAAAACTCTTCGGAGTAGTTACTGTAAAATACATCGGTTTCCACGATTTTACCATGTATTCGCATTTCGCATTTAGTTTTACTTTATAAGTTCCCGCTTTATTGGTTAAAACCATTTCCTTAGTTTTGGTAGTTAGATTTTGAATTTCAATGATAGCCGAATCAATAGCATGATTAGGTTTACCTTTTTGATTTACATATCCCGATAAAATAAAGGTTGGATCGTTTTTTGTAATCTCATAAATTTTATCGTCTTCTCCACGGTTTGATGAAACGAATCCTGTTTTATTGTCATCGTTTAACACAAAGGCAAAATCATCCTTATTGGTGTTTAACGGATAATTTAGATTTTCTACCTGTAGCCATTTCTTATTTCTCTCATCGTAAGATGTCATAAACACATCCAATCCACCAAGATTATTATGTGCATCTGATGAAAAGTATAATGTGCCATCGTGGTGCATATAAGGAAACATTTCATTTCCATTGGTGTTTACAGCGCTGCCTAAGTTTTCCGGCTTAGTACACGATGCTCCGTCGCAAACAGTTTTGTAAATATCTGTTCCGCCTAATCCACCGGGCATATCAGAAATGAAATACAAAGTCTTTCCATCGTCAGCCATGGTAGGATGACCGCATGAATACTCATCGCTGTTAAAAGAACACTCTGTAACATTGGTCCATTTGTCGTCTACTAATTCTGCTCTGAAAATTTTCAAGTTGTTTTCATCCTTTGAACTTTTAGCGCGCTTCTTTTTGATGTAATTACTACGAGTAAAATAAACTACTTTTCCGTCTTTACTAAAACAGGCAGGACCTTCATGATAACGGCCATTTACATCTCCTTTTAATAACATCGGACTTAACCATTTGCCGTTTTCATCTTTAGCGGTAAAATAAATGTCAAGATAAGAACGACCTGTCCATGTAGAGGTATTTGAGTTCTTGAAGGTAACTTTGTCTGCTGTAAACATGATGCCTTTTCCATAAGGAGTTTCGCCGAAAGCACTGGCTATTTCAGGAATTTCAGCTTCCTTAATCGTGAATAGGGTAGTATCCTTCTTGAATGTATCAACCGATTTGCAGGAAACTAGAAGCATTTCAGCAACAAAATCATCAGGAACTTTCTCCAGATATTTAGATAACCAAGTTTTGGCTTCCTCGTATTTTCCGGCATTCATTAATAATTTACCATAGTAAAAATAATTGCTGGGATCGCAATCAGGATGATTAACCACCTGCGAATACCATTTTGTAGCATTCGGATAATCATTTACCAATCGATAAGCGTTTGCCAATTTTATCTTAGCATCAAGCGGTTCGTCCTTTTTCGTGAGATATTTCTCAAAATTTTCTATGGCTTTATGATAAGCTAACTTGTCATAATTTTTTACGCCTTTTTTATAAAGTCCGCTTGTGCAACTGCTAAGTAAAATTGCTCCGGCTAAACCTATTGTTATAATTTTTTTCATAATGCGGGATTAAAAATAACGTGGTGTTTTTTCCTTAATTATATTTTTACCAAAATCATATCCAATCATGATTTCGTGCGTACCTGCGGAGTATTTACGGATTTTGGTTGTAGTTAAATCGAATGCATATCCAACTCTAAAGCGTGTGTTTGTTTGATATTCAATCATAAATACCACAGCATCCATCGAGCGATAAGAGCATCCTATCCAAAACTGATCGTTATACAATAAATTCAGGTTGATGTCGGCTTCAATAGGAGCAGAAGGTAAATATTTCATCAGTGCACTAGGCTTTAATTTAAACTTGTCGTTTAATTTAAACACATAGCCACCATAGAGATAATAATGTCGATGTAAGAAAGAACCTTTATTTACATCAAAACTGAAATCGTGACGCGCATCATAAGCAACAAGGGTAGGAATTGATAAACCTGCATACCAATTATCAGCAAAGTAATAAGCTCCAAAGCCGAATTTAGGCAACCAAGCATTTCTTCTTCCTGTAAATACTTCATCCCCTTGATCCCAAATTACCAATCCATCACTCTTAAAAACATAATTTGATACACCGGCCTTTAAACCGAATGCTAATTTTCCTTTTTTAAGTTTTAACTGATAAGCATAGTTAGCATATATATCGGTTTGTTCAGTTGCACCAATTCTGTCGTGTGCAACAATTAACCCTACACCCATGTTTTCAGATTTAGTTGGTGCTAATCCATCTACAGCCAATAACAATGTTTTTGGTGCGCCCGAAAAATTTACCCATTGGGTACGATGAAGTAAACTTGAGGTGTAATACTTGTGGCTTCCGGAGTAGGCCGGATTAAGAAACAAGCCATTAAACATATACTGACTTATCATAGGGTCTTGCTGAGCAAATGCCTTTGATAAAGACAGTACGCAAATGATTATTAAACTTATTTTTTTCATGATTTAATTTCTTATTTATGTTAATTATCGTCTTAATTCAACAAATCCTTTTAAAACAATTTCTCCTTTGTTTACTTCAAGTATGGCGAAGTAAGTTGCATTAGGAAGTTCTTGCCCGTTATTGCTGTGGCCATCCCATTCATTGAGATATCCTTTTTTGCTGTATACAATATTACCCCAGCGGTTGTATATGGTTAAAACGTTGTCAGGATATGCTTCAATACCACGGATAACAAATAAATCGTTTTTTGTATCATTATTTGGCGAATAGCCTTGAGGCATTTGAAGTACATACGGCTCTGTCAATACTATTGATGCCGAGGCTTTACAACCGTTAGTATCAACAACAACAACATTGTAATTTCCGGCCGTTAAGTTGTTCAAATCTTCCGTGGTTGCATTATTTGACCATAAATAAGTGAATGGTGAGGTGCCTCCATTAACAGTAAGGTTAATATAACCATCATTTCCGTTCGCATTTGTTACGTTAAATCCGTCAAACTGAAGTGGACTATACAATGTAAGATACAATGAGTCAGGTTGCGATAATATAGTTGTATCTGATTTTACACATCCAATGCTATCAGTTACGGTAACTATATATATTCCGGTACTCAATTGCGAAATATTATTGCTTGTTGAACCTGTTGACCATTGATAAGTATATGGCGTGGTACCTCCTGTTGTTGTAACACTAATCCTACCAATTGAGTCACCGTAACATTTTAATGTAGTTACATCTTTGTTAATGATAAGAATCTGATTTGGTTCTGAAATACTAACAATTGTAGAATCTATACAACCAAAGCCATCGGTTAAAACGAAAGTATAAGTACCGGCCGCTATGTTTGTTATATCTTCAGTTGTTGAACCATTTGACCAATTATAAGTATATGGTAGTTCTCCGCCATTTACTGTAATGTCAACTGATCCAGACGCTACTCCTTTACAAACAGGATTAGTACTTGTAAATGTTACCAAGATTTTACTTGGCTGTGACACAATAGTGTCTATTGAAATTTGACAACCATTTGTGTCTGTTATTACTACATCATAAGGACCTGCAAATAGTCCTGTGATATTTTGACTTGATGATGTATATAAACCAGGTCCGCGCCACCAGTAAATGTATCCAGGTGTTCCTCCGGTCACATTCAAATTAATAAATCCGGTAGAGTCACCATGGCAATTAATATTATTAATTGAAATTGTTCCTGTTAAAGGGGTCGTAGGTTCAGTAAGATTAATTGTTGCAGTCCCAACACATAAATTTGTATCTGTAATGTTTACAGTGTATGTTCCAGCAATAATGTTATTTATACTTTGTGAATTTGCACTAAATCCAGATGGTCCAGCCCAGTTGAATACGTAGCCGGGAGTACCACCAGCAACAGTATTAAATACAACACCTGAAGAATCACCTTTACACCTAATGTTAACTCCTCCTATAAATGTGAGAGTGGTTAAAGAAGGCGTTATTGCTGATGGTTCAATAAGTGATGTTGTTTCTGTTTTTATACAACCGTTATTGTCAGTTATGCTTATTGTATAAATACCTGCAACTAATGTATTAATGTTAGAAGCAGAAGAAGTGAATGATACTGGTCCATTCCATAAATAAGTGTAAGGAGAGGTTCCACCGTTTGGTGTAACTTGTAAACTGCCATTATTGCCTCCAAAACAACTAATGTTTATGCCTCCAATATAATTAGATTTATAATGGTATCAGTGAGAGCTGCGGGCTCAGTTAATGTGTTTGAAAAAGAATAAGCACAGCCATTCGCATCAGTTAAAGTAGCAGTATAAACTCCCGCTATTAAATTTGTTATGTTTTGGCTGGTTGAAGTAAATGATGACGGACCTGACCAATTGTAATTATAGGTCGGAGTACCACCACTAGGGCTTAAGTTTATATTACCATTGTTAAAACCAAAACAACTTATGTTATAACCACCTGCGTACACTGTGCTGGTTGCAGTTGCAATTAAAGTAGCTGGTTGTGAAAGGTTAATTGTCGTAGTGGTCACACAATTATTTGTATCAGTAACTGTTAATGAATAATTACCTGCAATTAATGAATACAATGTAGATAAAGTAGAAGTAAAGCTTGAAGGCCCTGTCCACGCATATTGATATGCTTGGGTTCCACCTGTTACATTGGTGTTGATAGTGCCATTATTGTAACCATTACAGCTAATGTTATATCCTCCTACAAAAGTATTACTGCTTGCCGCTGCAATTAATTGTGCCGGTTGAGTTATATTGATACTTGTTGAATATGAACAAAGATTAGCATCAGTAACTAAAGCTGAATAAGTACCAGCTCCAACATTTAATAGATTTTGACTTGTTGATGTGAAGGAAGAAGGACCTGTCCACGAATAATTATAAGGTGATGTTCCACCAACCGCACCCAAATTAACAGTGCCGGTTAAATTGCCGAAGCAATTGATATTATTTCCGCCAAAGAAAGATGGACTGCTTGCAGAAGCAAATAAACTTTGTGGTTGGGTTAATGTTATCGATTGAGTAATACTGCAATTGTTGGCATCTGTAATAATTACGGTATAAGTTCCTGCTCCAACATTCTTTA
>CAYQDP010000158.1:0-6522 GCA_964416235.1 uncultured Flavobacteriaceae bacterium
CCGGCGAATGATTTTACCACATTTCAGTTTAATAGGTTAATGCAGCGAATCTGGCCAATTACAACTTCTTCTATAATTAAAATCCCTTATTTCTCAACCAATGAAGGATGGGATGTTACGGTTGATGTAAATAATAATTTGCATATTGCTTGTACAGTCTTAGGCGCCTATAGCTCTCATATGGATTCTTTAGATTATAATTACACATTTGGTACGGAACAATATGATTTTCCTCACACTGGTCCATTACGTCATCCAACTATTTATGATTTTAGAACACTTTCCTCCGGTGGTTGGCACTATGTTGTAGTGGATTCCATGGGAACAGAAGGTCCTTCAGGAATTCTAGGCAATCCGGGATATAATACAAATGTATGGATTGATGGAAGTGGGGGGAAATTAGATTTATCTGCCCGCATTCAAATGAGTAAAAGCTCTGATGGTAAAAAAATAATTTATACCTGGACAGAATCAGACAGTACAATTGTTGGATTGAAATGGAATATTTATCCGGATATAAAAATGAGAGGAATTGATTATACTACAGGTATGACTTCTCCGAGGTTCAATGCTTCCACAAGTGTATTGAATGCTGACCAACAGTCTTACTTTCATTATACAAGTCCGTTGGCAATAGGCAATTCATCTTCTACTTTAGAAGTTCCAATTACAATATCTCATAATAGTGTAATGGATGGGAATATTCCAATGAATCATTATTATGTAAAGGGCGCTACTTTAGCGGCGGGTAGTTTTACAACCAGTAACTGTACAATACCAAATACTTGCGCAGGAGTTAAAGAAGATAGTTATAGTTTATTATCAGAGTTGATATCCTCACCTAATCCAACGAATGATTTGATGATGATTAAATTCAATTCAGCTTCAAGTGAAATGATCACGATTAATGTAATGGATATATCCGGCAGAATTATTAAAGAAATGAATTTTAGTCCGGTAATAGGTGAAAACGAAATTAAAATTCAAACAGAAGAATTATCTCCAGGAATGTATCTACTGAATGTTAGCTCATCCAAAGAAAACCGTACCGTAAGAATCATTAAGAATTAAAATCTCACCTGTAATTTCACATTGAGCATGCGGTTGGTGAGGTAATTTGGCACGGCATACTGGCGCGCGGTTACGTCTTTCACCCAGGTATAAGAAACGGTGTTGTTCACACCTAATAAGTTCAATACTTCTACATTCAACCACATGGATTTTACGTGGTTCATGAAGTTTTTGGTTTTAAACTCTCTGTCTTCTTTTAAAATGTTGTAAGCAAAACCTACGTCTACACGTCGGTAAGGCGGCATTCTGAAAATTTGCTGGTAACGTAAATGGTTAGGCGGACCAAAAGGTAAACCACTGCCAAAAATTAAATTCAAATTCATTTTTAATGCAGGATACTTTGGTAAATAATCCTGGAAGAATAAACTGAAAGTAGCTAATTGGTCCGTAGGGCGCGGAATAAATCCCGGATCAATTTTAGTACTGTCAACGGCCACCTGATCGAAGCTGTAGCCTTTTACAATTTCTTCTCCCTCTTTGTTGTAATACTTGTAATGAATATTGTCTTTCGAGTATTCATAGGTTCTTAAAAAGCCTAAAGAAGCCCAGCTTTCTACGCCTTTTACAAATTCACCGTTCACACGGAAGTCGATACCTGTTGCGTAACCTCTGGTGTTGTTATTGGCGAAATAACGCACGCGCACATTGTCGATTTCATACGTTACTAAATTTCTCAAATCTTTAAAATACGCGGCTACCATGAATTTAAACGGACGACGCCACGCCGAGAAATTGTAATCGCTGCTTAACACCACGTGAATGGATTGCTGTGCTTTTAAATTGGTATTGAGTGTTCCGTCGAGTCCGCGCAGCTCACGGTAAAACGGCGGCTGATAATAATAACCTCCCGATAACTTGAAAATGAAATCACGTTTCCAATTCGGTTTGTAAGCTAAAGTTACACGAGGCGAAACCACAAATTGATTATTAAGTGTCCAGTAATTTCCACGCACACCGCCGGTGAAGGTGAGGGTAGAGGAATCGCGGAATGTTTTATTGTGAATGTACTCGATGTATTCCATCACGCGGCTGCTGTTGATGTTGATTTTACTTTTGTATACATCGGTTAAATTAATTTCAGTTGGACTATAAGGATTCACATAATCTGCCGAGTCAATCATTTTCCATTCGCTGAGTTTATCCTGAATGAATTCCTGCTGATAACGTACGCCCCACAAAAATTCGTTATTCTTTTTTAAATATTTGGTGCCTTTGTGTTCGATGGTGTAGACTTGCGCTTCCAGGGTATTACGACCGTTATTAATAAATGTTCCAATCCCGCGGTTAAAAGCTACCTGCCCGAAATCATCCTGCCCGAAATCCGCTTCCAATTGATCAATGTAATATTGTCCTTGCACCGTGTATAATTCTTCTTCTTTGGTTTTATAACCCGAGGCAATGAGTTTTAATTTGAGGGTTTTGTTGGGAAGATAAGTAGTAGAAACACCGGTCATATAGGTGTTGTATTGCATCACTTCACGTCCGTCGAAATACACTTTAAAACTTACGGCGTTGTTTACGGTTCCAAAAGTGGTTTCGCGGTTAGCAGGAATCACTAAGTATTGGTTATTGGCCACATTGGTAAGCCACTCGACCGTTAGTTTAGGATTGATGTTAAAGGTGAGGAAAGATTGTATGTCGTAAAAACGCGGACGGTATTCACCTTTGGTGTCGATGCTTTTTAAAATGTAAGCATTGCTGCGGTAACGCGAGCCAATCGACCAAGCCACCAATCTGTTTTTGGAAATTCCTTCGAGGTGTAAGCCGCCGCCCAATAAACTTCCGGAAGCCGAGCCGCCAAATTTCGTAGGTTTGCGGTACGTTATATCCAGCACCGAAGACATTTTATCACCGTACTTCGCTTCAAATCCACCAGCCGAGAAATTAATATTGCTCACCATATCCGGATTCGCGAAACTCAATCCTTCCTGTTGTCCGCTGCGCACCAAAAACGGACGGTACACTTCAATATCATTAACGTAAACCAGGTTCTCGTCGAAATTTCCGCCGCGCACCGAGTAGCTGCTGCTTAATTCGTTATTGCTGCTTACACCCATTTGGGTTTTAATTAAATCTTCGATGCTACCGCCGGCTGTAGGTAATTGGTAAAATAATTTCGGATCGATGCGTGTAATTTCCTGCACACGATTTTCTCCCACAACCGTAACAGCCGTCATTTCATTTTTAAACTGCAGTGTAGGGGAGTAAGTGAGATTTTCGCCCGGCTTTACATTAATCTTATGGTTGATTTGTTTGAAATTGATGTTATAGAAAGCGATGGTTAAATCGGTATTGCTTGCTACTTCCAGTTTATAAAAACCCTTCGCATCAGAGATGGTGGTGTTTTTACCGTCTTCTAAAATGGCGATGGTGATGCCTTCAATAGGTTCGCCATCGTTCGTTTTAACGATACCGCTTACCGTTCCGGTTTGTGCTTTCAAAAAGCCTATGAGGCTAATCAGAAACAGACAGAAAAGGGCTTTATTTATGCGGAGCAATATCACAGTTTTTGGAATTAACGAAAATAAGGAGATATTATTATTAAAACCATTGTTTTTTATGCAAAATTCTCTTCGTTTGATTTTTAATGTTTCTATAGCAACGGACAGCTTCTCCCCCTGCGAAGGGGGAGTGCCCGCAGGGCGAGGGGGTTATAACTTGAATATTTTTTTAATTAAACTACTCATTCAAATAACCCCTCTGTCACTGCGTGACATCTCCCCTTAGCAGGGGAGAAATTAGTCGTGGCGTGAATGTGCATTGTGAGTAATTAAAATCAGTTATTCTTATCTGGGGAGATTTTTTTCGTAGTGTAATTAAGCATAAATAGCACTGGACAGCTTCTCCCCCTGCGAAGGGGGAGTCCGCGTAGCGGGAGGGGGTTATATAACAAGCAGAATTTAATTTAGGATTTAAACCCCTCTGTCACTGCGTGACATCTCCTCCCGATTTAAAATCGGGACAGGCTCTTAGCAGGGGAGAAATCAGTTGTGGTACAATTATGCCTTATTGTTCAGGCTTAATACACATTTTGTTGTGTATGATAGTGGAGTTATACAATTGTACAAAAGATTTGAGATAATTATCGGCTGTAGTTGTATTTGCCTTAGTCAAATTGATATTTAAGGTGCTGTCAGTACGAAAAGCAATGGTTTGTACCGGTTTAAACTGATTGTAAACAATAAATAAGGAATCGCTGATTAAATAATGGTTTCCGGTTTCGTAATACAAGGCGTAGTTTTTACTTTTTGAACTGAAAATGCTTTTTCCGAAGGAGAAAAAGGGTTCGTTATAGCCTATAGTATCCATTAAGCTCGGTAAAATATCTATCTGTTGCATCAGTTGCGAATTCACACCTTTAAAACTACCATCCGGTTTAAAAAATAAAATAGGAATGGCATGTTGTCCGAGTGTAGTTGCGTAAAAAGGGTCAGAAGAAATACTGGCATGGTCTGCCACTAAAACAAATAATGTGTTTTTGTACCAGGATGTTTTAGCGGCACTTTCAAAGAATCTTTTTACACTATAATCGGCATAGCCAATGCTTTCACTGTTTTCCAGTTCTGTTTTCGGGAATTTTCCTTCATATTGCTTCGGTACTTTGTAAGGGTGATGCGAACTTAAGGTGAAAATAGAGGCAAAGAATGGAGATTTAAATTCACTTAGTTTTTTGCAGCAATATTGTAAGTAGGGCTCATCATAAATCCCCCAATTATCATCGAAATCAGCATCATTATTGTACTCGTTTTTACCATAATAATCGTCGAAGCCTGCTTGTTTCGCAAAGGCGTCAAAACTCATGGTGCCATTGAATCCGCCATGCATAAAGGCGGTGTAATAATTTTTTGTCTTTAATAATCCGGCCAAAGAATTATTGTTATTGTTACAATAAGGAGAATTAATGAAGGGGTCATTCGCTAAACTTGGTATTGAAGATAATATAGCAGGAATTCCTTCTATGGATTTGGTACCATTGGCCCATGCATTAGTGAAAACCAGAGAATGTTTCATTAAACTGTCTAAAAACGGAGTGATGCTTCTGCGGTTTCCGATGCCTGTGTATTCTTTAGAAAAACTCTCCAGTAATAGGATAACTATATTTTGCTCTTTGAATGTTTTGTCTTTATAATGTTTGATAGGCTGAATCAGTTCTTGCGCGTATTCATCTTTAACGAAATGATATTCCTCCAATTTTTGTTTATCCAGACTTTTTAAAATGCAAAATGGGGTATTCAATACCAAAGACACATATTGTGGTTTGGTATAAGTACCTGCATCGGCAAAATCAAGTGGAATTCGATTGGTTCCTCTTATTCCCAAGAAAGTTAAACCAATGGTGAGTACAATGGTGAGAACATATTTTAAATTGTTTTTAAAAGTGTAGCTGTAATTTTCATGGTGTTTTTTCTGTTGCGGATAATATTTCAGCATCAAATATATGTTCACCGTAAATAAAAGAATCACATGCCAAAAGTCTCTGAAATAATAAGGAATTTGTTTCATTACATCAGTTTGTCCGCCCACCTGATAAAAAATATCAGAGGTAGAGCGTTTTCCAATAAACGAAAAATATGCCATGTCGATATAATTAAATGCCAGAAACAAAGCATTTGTGAGAACGAACAAATATTTTAGAAACTTCTGGAATTTAATTTCAGTTACAAATGTTGACGGCAATACGGAGAGAAGTATAAACAAGCTGTTACCGGCCATAATACTAAACGTATCGAAACGAAGTCCGTAAAAAAACACCGAAAGTAATTCTCCAAAGGAAATGCTATTAAAGTTTCTCAGGTTTTCAAAATAAAAAAACAAACGGCTCAGGCTATACAATGCATAGATTAACGCAATTCGTTTTAAAAGAGTTGAGAATTGTAACTTAAATGCTTGCATGTATTGTAGTATGCTTTGAAAGCGCTAATTTAGCGTTTATATAGAGGCGGTTTACAATAAATATACCGTTACTTAAAAGAAAATTAGCATAGAGGATAAGTCAAATATTTATTTGTTGCTGAAGAAGTACTGGGGTTATGATTCGTTCAGACCATTACAAGAGGATATTGTTTTGTCGGTAATCAAAAAGCAAAACACATTGGCTTTATTGCCAACCGGTGGAGGAAAATCGTTGTGCTATCAGTTACCCGGTTTAGTCATGGGCGGTACAACATTAGTGATTTCTCCGCTGATTGCATTGATGAATGATCAGGTGAGAGGCTTGAAGAAGAAAGGTATCTCTGCCGTGGCGATTAGTTCGGCCATGAATTACAAGGAAATTGAAATTGCTTTAACCAACGCCGCATTAGGACATGTACAGTTTTTGTATGTATCACCCGAGCGTTTGGAGAATGAAGATTTCCGGATGAAGCTTTCGTATTTGCCCATTACTTTAATCGCGGTAGATGAAGCGCATTGTATTTCTCAATGGGGTTATGATTTCAGACCGAGTTACAT
>CAYQDP010000159.1:0-6467 GCA_964416235.1 uncultured Flavobacteriaceae bacterium
AAAATGAAGCCTTGATTTCTTTTGTTTCTTTTCTGCATCAAGGCAGAAAAGAAAGAAGATAATCATTTGATGGCAGCAAAAAAGAAAAATCACTTCACCTGCGCATTACAATCGTGTGCGCCATTCGTACCGGATTCTGATTCACCGAATTTGGCACACTGCTCATTAGCATCTGATTGCGACAAATGAGAAAGTTCCTTGAAGGTGGTGTACGTTGTGTCGGTTTTGTAAACTTCGCAAGTACATTTCCAGTCGTATTTTTTGGCACACGAGCTAAAAATGAAAATCAGAAATGATGTTATTAATACTTGTTTCACGGAATTATTTTACGCGAACACCGTTCTGATATTTTACTAAAAATCCGTTGAAGCCTTTGGTGGTTAAATCATCTTTGGCTTTTAATGCATCTTCTTTGCTGCTGTAGCTGCCATACAAAACTTTAAACATGCCGTCTTCTTTTACAATGTCAAAATTACTTCCTAGGCCAGCATATTTCGCACGGCCCGGATCGGTTGGAGATGATGCTAATTGCACTCTGTAAACTAATCCTGTTGTTACAGGCGCCGAAATACTTGTTACTTGCGCTACAGGAGTTGGTTTGCTTTCTGCTTTTGCAGTGTTAACGGGTTGTGATGTTGTAGGGGGAGGAGTTGTGTTTTGAGCTGTAGTATTGTTGGTGCTTTTCGGTGTTTCAGCTGATGATGAACCTGCGCTTGTTATGGGTGTACCGCCACCAAATTGAATTGTTATAGGTGCTGCTTCTACTTCTTTTTTTACACCGCCATCCAAGAAATAAAATTTTTGTGCAATAGTTCCTTCCGCCGGTGCTTGTGTATTTACATGCACTTTCATTTTAATTGTAAATTCAATTTCTCCCGGCACAGATACCCACACAATTTTCGCGCGGTTGTTTTCAAAAGTAAAATTCCCGGTACGTGAATCCACTTCAGATACATCCATACCATTTGGAACATCCATATGATATTTAGTAAAATTGGCAATGGTGCCTTTATTGATTTTAACTTCAATCACCACATCTGAACCCACTGGTAATTTAGTAGGGATGTTATTGGTCATAACCACCTGCGCAAAAATTTGGCTAAGTGCCATGAAGCTTAATACAATTAATAATCTTACTTTCATAGTGTGTAAATTTGACGCAAATTATAAAATATTAGTCAATAAACAAAGATTTAACCCCCTGATAATTAGCTATAATGAAAGTTAAAAAATCATATTTTCTAGAGGAGGATGTGGTGTCGCTGGCTCAAGATATGCTCGGAAAAGTACTGGTAACGAAGTTCAATAATAAGCTTACCGCCGGTATTATTACTGAGACGGAGGCTTACGATGGTGTGAATGATAAGGCTTGTCACGCTTACGGCGGAAAGCGTACAGCTCGCACGGAAGTGATGTATGCGCAGGGAGGTATCAGTTATGTGTACTTGTGCTACGGCCTGCATCATTTGTTTAATATAGTAACAGGAAGCAAAGATGTTCCGCAAGCTGTTTTGATTCGTGCCATACAACCCTTAAAAGGCATTGAAGAAATTTTAAAAAGAAGAAATGCGACAAAACTCTCTGCTAATTTGTGCCTGGGACCGGGAAAAATCACAAAAGCACTTGGCATTACAACACAA
The DNA here is from genome assembly GCA_964416235.1 of uncultured Flavobacteriaceae bacterium. Classification (GTDB taxonomy): domain Bacteria; phylum Bacteroidota; class Bacteroidia; order B-17B0; family Aurantibacillaceae; genus JAHEYG01. The sequence continues at coordinate 1,641 of CAYQDP010000159.1, forward strand.
CACAATGCTTTTGATTTAACGCAAGGAAAAATTTGGTTAGAGGATGAGAATGTTCAATTAAAAAAATCTCAGATATTAAAAGGTCCTCGCATAGGAGTGGATTACGCCGGTGAAGATGCAAAGTTACCATATCGTTTTTGGGTGAAGGATTATTCTGTTTGATGTCGCGAGGCGAAGCTCGCGATGGCGAGTGTCACCTCGCCATTTAATATTTGTTGTTTAGTGTTAAGCGTTTTTAATCATTAAAACATAACAAAAAACAAAAAATGTTTATCTGTTTCCGTGTCCATTTGTGTTCATTCGTTGTTCGAAATAAATTCTTAACTTCGCAATCTTAATCTGCGAACCTGTATGAAAAAAATTATTCTGCACAAAGGTAAAGAGCAATCGCCTTTACGTAAACATCCCTGGATTTTTTCGGGAGCCATTAAAATTAAAGATGAATTAAATGAAGGCGAGGTTGTTGAAGTTTATTCTTTCGATAATAAATTTTTAGGAGTAGGGCATTATACCAATAGCAGTATTTCGGTGCGTTTGGTTTCGTTTGAAAAAACTGAACTCAATGATGATTTTTGGTTCGAGAAAATCAATAAGGCTTATCAGTACCGTAAGGATTTAAATATTCTTAATGAAAATACAAATGTGTGTCGTTTGATTTTTGGTGAAGGAGATGGTTTACCGGGATTAATTATTGATTATTATAACGGACATATCGTGTTTCAAGCGCATAGCATTGCCATGCATCAAAATCGTGAAGCAATTGTAAATGCGTTGAAGAAAACTTTCGGTAATAATTTAAAATGTGTGTATGATAAAAGCGCAGAATCTTTACCGAAGCAATATGGTGCAAGTGTAACAAATGGTTATTTGTTTGGAAGCGGTGGAAGAGTAGAGGTGAAGGAAAATAATTGCAAGTTTATCGTAGATTGGGAAAAAGGTCAGAAGACAGGATTCTTTGTTGATCAACGTGAAAACAGATTATTGCTTTCTAGATATTCAAAAGGTAAAAAGGTTCTAAATACGTTTTCATATACCGGTGGATTTTCAGTTTACGCTGCTTTAACTGGTGCAGAACTTGTGCATTCGGTTGATGCTTCAGCGCCTGCTATTGAACTATGTAATGAAAACGCTAAATTAAATAACATTAGCAATCATGAGGGATTTGCAGTTGATACATTCGATTTTCTAAAAGATAAAAATGATGTGTATGATGTGATAGTTTTAGATCCTCCGGCTTTTGCAAAAAGTCGTGATGTAAAACATAATGCTGTGAAAGGCTATATCAAATTAAATGCATTAGCCCTTAAAAAAATAAAGCCCGGCGGAATTTTATTTACGTTTTCCTGCTCGGGCGTTATTGATAAATTTTTGTTTTATAACAGTATTAATGCTGCGGCAATAGAGGCGGGTCGCAATGTTCGTTTACTGCATTATCTCTATCAACCCGCCGACCATCCTGTTATTCCTTTCTTCCCAGAAGGCGAATACTTAAAAGGAATGGTTCTTTGGGTAGAGTAATCTAGAATTTCGGTAAAGTAGAGAAGAAGGATTTTCCTTTTTCTCCTGTAATTACCAATGAAATTTCCCATGCACCTCGACTACGTGTGTAGTTCTTTAAGTACGATGTGTTAATGTCGTAACTAAATCTTAATGCATAAGTTTCCTGTTTAAATCCTAAATGAATTACCACTGCATCTTTATGACGGTAATCACAGCCTATTAACAATTTAGTATTGTTCTCGGTTAATTTGTATGTACCAACAAAGCCAGCGTTTATTTCATACGCTTCTGATTGATACATGTAAATGAAACGTGGAGTTAATTCAATTTCTTCATTGATGGTAAAATCACAACCTCCATTTAACATCCATTTAATCGGTAAACGTTTTCTCTCACCAATAAATGATTCGTTTGGCATGGTTAAGTGCGACAAAGCTAAACCTACGTAAGGATGATACTTTGCTAATATGTCAACATACTTATAATACAAACCAAAGTTGGCATCAAATTTGGTGATGTTTAAACGGTTATTCTCCGGTTCACCACTTTCAATACTTTGATCAAAGCTGCCCCCATCTAACGACGGTGAGTATTGTACATCGTAGTTTAAACGCTCAGCATTAAATGATTTATAAAACAAACCTAATTGTAATCCTGTGGTTAAATAATGTTTGCCGTACGCTTTTTTATTCAAAATATCATACGCACCCGATAACATAAATCCTGTGGTGTTAAAGTTTCCAGGTCCTGTACGGTTATTAATAAAGTAAGCGCCTAAACCAATTTGGTTTTCTTTAATCTTGTATGGCATATCGTATGCCAAATAAGTGGTAAAGAATGGTTTTACACCGAATGCTCTCCATTGTGAACGGGAGTCAACATAGATTTTATAATCTCCTTTATCTAATCCGTACATACCTGTTAGCGCCGGATTAAGATATAACGAGGCTACATCGTATTGCGCTAAATGGAAATCTTGCGCTTTAATGCTTACAGAGGCTATAAGCATTAACATTACTAGTTTTATTTTTGTTGCTTTCATAAAATTCGTTTTAATGTTTTTATTTAATGCTTATTTAATTATCGTGATAAAATTACTTCGCCTTGCATTTTCACATCTCTTCCGTCGATGAGCTTACCGGTGAGAATCCAGAGATATCGTCCGGAAGGTTGCGGCGCACTTCGGAAGTTTCCATTCCAGCCGTTGCTTTGCTCAGTTGATTTAAACACTTCGTTACCCCATTCGTTATAGATTCGGAAGTTCATTTCGCTTAACGGTCCGCCTTTAACATAAAGGATGTCGTTTTTCCCATCTCCGTTAGGCGTAAATCCGCTCGGAACAGCAGGGTTGGTAACCGTTATATCATTAGCACATTTCTTAAGATGAATTGTATCTAAAGCACTAGCCACACAACCTGAATCTGACATTACCGTTAAGGTTACGATGTAAGTTCCGGTGTCAGGATATAAGTGAATCGGATTCTGAAGAGTAGATCCGGTGGTATCACCAAAGTTCCAGTTCCAACCTGTAATCGTACCCGGATTTACACTTCCGTTTCCGAAGAATACAGCTGAATCATGACACAATTCTGTGAATGAGAAGCTGGCAACCGGATTCGGATTGATGTAAACTACTTTCGTTATTGAATCCAAACATCCTGTACTTACAGTTAAGGAAACGGTTTGTGTTCCTGTTGCTGTAAATGTTACAGATGGATTTTGTACCGTAGAAGTTCCTGCTGCACCAAAGTTCCAATTCCAGGATACAATTGTTCCACTTGCAACAGTTGACATGTCTGTAAATGTTGTTGCTGCATTCACACATTTATTATTCGCTAAGAAATTCGCTAATGGAGGACCCTGGAAGAAGATGGTTAAAGTATCAACTGCTCCTGAACAGAATGCATTTCCATCACTTGTTACGTAAATGGTTACGCTACCTGCTGTGGTATCAGCCGTACTTGGAAAATAACTGGTAGTTAATCCTACATTACTAGGATTAAATGTGCCACTTCCTAAAGTAGTCCATGTTGCACTTGGTACAGTTGTAGTTGCGTTTAAGTTAACGCTTGTTTGGTTCTTACACACAAAGATGTTGTTACCCGCGCTGATACTTGGCGCACTCTGGAATGTTATAACCATTGAATCTACTTCTTGTAAACAGATTCCGTTTCCGGTTGTAGTTAAGTATATGGTTACACTTCCTGCAGTTGTATCTGCAGTACTAGGAATATAAGTTGTGGTTAAAGAGTTACCCGGACTAAAGGTACCTGTACCGTTGGTTGCCCATGTTCCACCTGTTGCAACAGTTACTGAACCGCTTAATGCAATGGATGTGGTATTGGCGCAAACCGTTAGATCAACACCGGCATCAGATGTTGGCCCCGGAATAATAGATACATTAACTGTACTTGTTACCGGATTACATCCGCCGTTATTGGTAGAGGTAACTGTTAAGGTTACTGTTCCTGCACTTATATCCGCAGCACTTGGAATGTAAGTTCCGTTGATAGTATTTGGCGCAAATGAACCACTACCACTTGTTGTCCATGTTCCGGTAGAAGTTGAAGATACACCACTTAAGGTTACTGCCGGATTGTTAGAACAAACAGTTTGTGTCGATCCTGCGGTTATTGTTGGAGGACTGGAATAAACGATTGTTACCGTATCGGACACCGGATTACAATTTCCATTGTTACCTGAAGTTAATATCAACTGAACACTACCGGCAGTTGTATCAGCTGTACTTGGCGTGTAAGTTGGATTGAAGACAGATGTACTGCTTAATGTCCCTGTTCCTAAGGATGTCCATGTCGCGCTTCCGGTAGAGGAGTAACCACTTAATACGGCAACCGGATTGTTTTTACAAACTGATACAGTTCCTCCTGCTACAACTAGTGGCGCTGAGTTGAAATTAATCACCAAACTGTCAATAGTTGCAGAACAAATTCCATTTCCTGTAGTAGTTAAGTAAATTGTTACAGTACCTGCTGTTGTATCTGCATTGCTTGGTATATAGTTTGTATTTAAACTAGTGTTGTTAGGGTTAAATGTACCTGTTCCTGAACTTGTCCATTGCCCACCGGTTGCTAAGGTAACGCTTCCTGTTAAAGCAACTGTAGCATTATTGGCACAAACTGTTACGTCTGAACCTGCATTTGCTGTTGGTCCCGGTAAGATCGATAAAACAACACTTGAGGTTGCCGGTGCACACGCGCCGTTATTTGTTGATGTTAAGGTTAAGGTTACAGTTCCTGCTGATATGTCCGCTGCGCTTGGAACATAGTTACCTGTTAATGAATTCGGAGCAAATACACCAGTACCGCT
>CAYQDP010000160.1:0-6419 GCA_964416235.1 uncultured Flavobacteriaceae bacterium
TCTACTTTATGTTTACCTGCAGGAATTGGCATTCCGCGTAAAACGTAATCCACAGCTCCGTGCGGAACTAAATTTCCATCAACATATGCATTCCATCCTTTAGGATAATAGATTTCAGAGAACACTGCGAATTGCTTTTCACCACTCTCACTTTCATATACAAGATGATTTGGCTTATATGAAGTAAGTTTGATTGAACCGTTACCGCTGTAATTTGCATCAGCGCTCACTTCACCTTTATATTTTACCTGCATTACCGCAGCGGCTTTTGTATCGAAACTTCCTAAAGATGTAATTTCCTTATCTGCATTCTCAACAAACGTAATATTCTTAACAAACCACGCATTGCCGTTTGCTTGCGGATTCTTGAATGGAATGGAACTTCTGTCTTCACCTGCTGGAACAATAATGTATTTTGTGTTAAGCATATTCCACATATACAATTTAGAAAATAGTTGATTTACTAAAGAATCATTTCCGCGGGTTGAATTTATTCCGCCATAAAAAGTTTGTAATTGTCTGTCGTAATGAAAATCAATCAATTCTTGATACTTCCTCAATTTGGCGCCATGATATCCCCCAATGGATTTATGCCAATAAGAAGTTGCCGCATCCTGAAATGGACTGGTAGACAAATTAAGAACGCGATAATTAGGGTCAGTATCTTTTAAAATTTCTTCGTCAGCCGGAGATTTTTCGAAAGTGGCCTGGTTTTGTGATTTTGAAACGAAAGATTTTTCTCCCAGGTAACGCGTATCAACGGTCCACAAATCGATTGCAACAAAAATTCCGATTGCTGCTAACAATAATTCGCGTTTAACCCTTTTGCTCATGTATAAATAAATAAACAAAGCTGCTAATGCAATGAAAACAAATGAACGAATTGCATCTGATTTGAAAATTTCTTTACGCGCGATTTCTAACTGAGGTATTAATTGAGAAACATACTGGCGTGCCTGATCTTCGGGATATCCACCGCGCGAGGTATAAGCATACACCATTTGCGCTTCTTCATTATCACCACGAAAACTGTTCACTAAGTCAGGAGCAACATACCCAACTAAACTAAATCCGCCTGTTAATGCAAATGCAATGATGAATATTTTTTTGAATTCAATTTCCTTTTTGAAAAGTTGTAAGGTTACTTTTTCATTGAGTGATTTAGTTTTTAAAATTTCATCTAAGGCTAATACAGCTAATAATGGTAAACAAAATTCAGCAATCACCATTGTCATGGATACTGCTCTGAATTTATTATAACCCGGAACAAACTCCATAAAGAAATTAGTTAAGCCCATGAAGTTATGTCCCCACGCTAATGCAATCCCTAAAATAGTCACACCTAACAATGGCCATTTCAATCTGTTCTTTATAACAAACAAACCAAGAATAGCTAAAAACATTACAATGGCACCAATGTAAACCGGACCACCAACAGCAGGTTGATCACCAAAATAAGTTCCGCTATTGGCAACAGATTGGCGCATCTCAGGATCTACTTTTTTAAGTGCACTGTTATCTGCATCACCAATTGAACTGAACGAAGAACCGCCTTTATAATCAGGAATTAAAAAAGTAAAAGTTTCTCCGATACCATAACTGTATTGCGTCGCGTAATCTTTATCCAAACCGGAAGTTGAATTTTCTGCATTACTTTTTCCTTGTGCGTTAATGGTTAGTTCACTTTTTCCGCGAATACTGTATTTAGCGTATTCATTAGTGCACATTAGGTTTCCTGCATTCGGCAAAACCGCTACAATACTAACTACAACAAAAAGCCCCAAAGCTTTTGCGAATGATGGTAATTGCTTTTCTTTAACAGCATAATAGAAATAAGAAAGAATTAAAGCACCGATAATCATGAATCCGTAATAAGTAATCTGAACGTGATTAGCGTTTAACTCCATTGCCATAAACAATACGGTTAATCCTGCACCTAACCAATATCTTCCTTTAAATAAAGTTATAACTCCGCCAATTAACGGCGGCAAATAAGCTAATGCATTAATCTTAGAGTTATGTCCTGCTCCCAATGCCACTAAAAAATAAGTTGATAAGCCGTATGCTAAACTTCCTGTCAAAGCCAACCATGGTTCAATCTCTAAGCATAATAACAAAATAAAAAAACCGGCGAAGCAAAGAAATATGTAACCTGATGGATGTGGTAAAAATAATTTAAAAGCCTGATCTAACTTTCCTAACCAGTTACCCGGATATAAAGTTGAAACCTGATATGCCGGCATACCTCCAAACATCGAGTTAGTCCATAAAGGTTCTGCATTTTCTTTCTCTCTGAAATCACCAATTTCTTTACTCATTCCTTTCGCTTGCATGATATCATGCTGAGAAATTTCCTTTCCCGATAAGAGGGGTTTAAAATATAATAAAGTAACAATTGCAAATACTACAATTGCGACAACGTAAGGCAGGTATTTTTTAAATGATGAATTCATAATTTTTAATCCAAACAAATATCAAAATAAAAAGGCAGAACCCCTTAGATTCTGCCTAATATAATTAACTATTTATTAAAAATTTACTTTTTAAAGCCAAATACTTTTTTGAGAATATCTGTTACGCGAGCCATAGGGTCTTTTCGGATTTTAGCCTCTTCGTCTGCAATTAAAACAAATAAACCATTTGCCGCCTTTTTAGTTACATAATCATCCAAGTTTGGATTTTGCTTTTTTACACCCGGCAACTTGTTGTACTTAGTCACCAATGGGTTCCAGTACTTGGTAACGTTTACTTTAGCGATGGCTTCCTTTACAACAGGTAAAAACTGAGTGTATAATGGAGAATAGGAAGTTTTACGAAGAAAATTTGTTGCAGCTGTATCATTACCATTCAAGATGGCCATCCCGTCACTAATACTCATTTTGGTAATAGCATCAATAAATACAGGAGCTGCCTTTTTTGCAGCTTCTTCAGCAGCTCTGTTCAAACTGGTTTCAAATTCATCAATTTGCTTTTTCATACCAAGCTTTAATAATTTTTCTTTCATCTCCTTTGCTTCCTCAGGCCAAGGAATAAACAAGCGCGTGTTTTTTAAGTAACCATCGGCTTTACTTGCGCTAGCCGTTGAGCTGTTAGTTCCAACAGTTAAAGCTTCTCTTAAACCTTGAATTATTTCCTCATTCGTTAAAATTGGTGTACTATTATTGGTACCCGTTACTGCGCCTACAGCGGCAGTGCTGGCGTCTTTAACCGCATTCGTTGCGGTTGATGTTGCATTGTTTTTTGTTTGATTCCAAACATCTTTTAGTGTTTGTGCGTTTATTACAGCAACACCAAAAATTAAATTTATTACTATTAATATCTTTTTCATACTGATTATAAATATACTATTACTTTAGTACAAATATAAAGCCAAAGTATTCTATGCGTGCCGAAATTTTAACAATTGGTGATGAGATTTTGATTGGCCAAATAACCAACACTAACGCTGTTTGGATGGCTAAGGAGCTTAATTTAATTGGAGTGAAAATTGTTCATATGGCCTCTGTAAGTGATGATAAAGAGGCAATTATAAAAGCTTTTGACGATGCCTCCGGTCGTGCGGATTTTGTTTTCATTACAGGTGGATTAGGTCCTACAAAAGATGATATAACCAAGAAAACCTTTGCTGAATATTTTAACACAATTTTAGAAATTGATGAACGTGTGCTGAATACTGTAAAGGGATTTTTTGTAAAAAGAAACAGAGAATTAACTGAGCTTAACCGTCAGCAAGCTCTAGTACCTAAGGGTTGTTTTGTAATAGAAAACAAAAACGGTACTGCACCTGGTATGTGGATGAAAAAAGGAAACACCGTATTTATTTCTATGCCGGGTGTTCCGTATGAAATGAAGGCAATGATGAGTGAGACTATTCTACCGAAAATAAAATCAGAAAATAATTTACCACACATCTATCACAAAACTGTTCTCACACAGGGATTGGGTGAAAGTTTTTTGGCCGAGAAAATTGAAAAATGGGAAGACGGCTTAGCACAAAGCAATATCAAATTAGCTTATTTACCTCAGCCCGGAATTGTTCGCTTACGTTTATCTACTTCAGGAACTAATGAAGAACGACTTAAATCAACCATTGAAAATGAAATTGAAAAATTGAAGGAAATAATTCCTGAATATATTTATGGTTACGAAAATTATGGAGAAGAACAACCCGGATTGGAAAAAATTGTGAGTGAGTTGTTGCGAGAGAGAAAACAGCGTGTATCCTTAGCTGAAAGTTGTACCGGTGGCTATATATCTTCCTTGTTCACTTCTTTACCCGGCAGTTCTGATATTTTCAACGGCGGAATAGTTCCTTACCAAAACCAAATCAAACATGAGTTATTAGTAGTTGATTCTAAACTATTCGAAACGGTTGGAGCTGTCAGCAAAGAGTGTGTGATACAAATGGCCAATGAAACAAGAAAAAAATTTCACACCGATTATGCTATTGCCACTTCCGGCATTGCAGGCCCTGCAGGCGGAACAGCCGAAAAACCGGTTGGTACTGTTTGGGTAGCCGTTGCTTCGCCCGAAAAAACGATTGCACTCAAATTTTTATTTGGAGATAATCGTCAGCGTAATATTCAAATGACAGCTAATGCTGCATTAAATATGCTCAGAAAAATAATTTTGAAAGAAACGGTATAAGACTAACAATTAATCTTTCTTTGTTACCAAAGCGTAATTGCCATCAATCTTAAACTGCCAGGTTTTATCGTAAATTTTAGGAAGGAAGCGTTTGTATAAAATCATTCGCGCGTTCTCGGCTTTAGTTTCATTTTCACCATCTCGTCCAACCGCATTGAATTCGTAAATACAAACTTTCGGATGCTGTGCTATGAAGTCTTTTACAATTTCAACGATTGTATTCATTACCTGATAAACTTCACCTCTGTTGGTAGTAACATATTCTTCTCCTTCAAATTCATCATTTACTACTCCGAACACAATGGATGCATGCAAAATATTATCTTGCCTTCTTCCAAATCTCACTTCGTATCTTAAACCGGAAGGTGTATTAAAATAATATAATCCTGCGCTTTTAATTGCAGGATATTCTATTGATAATATGTTTTTGTAGCTGTTCAAGAAAAGTTTAAGCAGGTATCAAACTATCTTTTTTTTTAAATCTTTCTGCTAACACCAATTCTTTTCCTCCGCCTGAATAATCATAAAATCCTTTACCTGATTTCACGCCTAAATGTCCTGCGGTAACCATGTTTACCAATAACGGACAAGGTGCATACTTTGGATTTCCAAATCCGTTTTGTAATACACGCATAATGTTTAAACAAACATCTAATCCGATGAAGTCTGCCAATTGTAATGGTCCCATTGGATGAGCCATACCTAATTTCATTACAGTATCAATTTCTTCTACCCCTGCCTCACCTTCGTATAATGTAATGATAGCTTCGTTAATCATTGGCATTAAAATCTTATTGGCAACAAATCCGGGATAATCGTTTACCTCAACAGGAATTTTATTTAATTTCTTAGACATTTCCATGATTATACGACACACATCATCACTGGTGTTGTACCCTCTGATAACCTCAACGAGTTTCATTACAGGCACTGGATTCATGAAATGCATACCAATTACTTTATCTGCGCGTTTAGTAACAGCTGCAATTTGCGTAATGGAAATTGAAGATGTATTGGAAGCAAGAATAGTTTTCTCAGGACAAATCTCATCCAATTGCTTAAATATCTTTAATTTGATATCGATGTTTTCACTCGCAGCTTCAACCACTAAATCTGCATTTTGTGCTGCGACCTTTAAATCGGTTGAAGTTACGATGTTACTTAATGTTGTTGCTTTGTCGGCTTCAGTAATACTCCCCTTCACTACTTGACGATCTAAATTTTTTGTAATGGTAGCAATAGCTTTTTGTAAAGCTGCGTCATTTATATCAATCAAACTAACTGAATAACCAAATTGAGCAAATGTATGGGCAATTCCGTTTCCCATTGTTCCACTTCCTATAACAGTAATATTCTTCATACGATAATATTTTAGTAAGGCTTTGTCGCCTTAATTTAACACGTAAATCTAAGTGACAATTCTATTTAAAACAAGCTTTAGTTTTTAACTACCCGTTTAGTAACTTTTTAAAAGATTACACCCTAAATTTTTAGAAATTAATGTAAAAATCCTTGGTCAGATTTTTATATTCATCGGTATACGACATACGCGAATCTTTTTCAATGACAAGAGTAGATTCAGAAAATTCAGTAGGATGAAATTCGAACTGCATCACATGTCTTTTTTCGGTGTCTTTATCCAAACGCGTACGAACCCGTAATAGCTTGGAGAGATGAAACCCCTTTGCTTCAGCCATTTCTCTAAACAAAACGGCTTCGTTTTTTGGTAAAATCAAACAGAATTTACCCTTGGGGTTTAATAATTTCTTAAC
>CAYQDP010000161.1:0-6394 GCA_964416235.1 uncultured Flavobacteriaceae bacterium
ATACAATTTAAATTAACTTGCTTTCTCCACATTTCAGACCAGACCTCAGGAGAGTTATTAATATGATTCAATATAGGTGATTGAGTTCTTATTTGAACGCCAACAGAACGTAAACGTTTTATTGCTTCTTTTACTATTGGAGTATCCAATTCAACCGGGTGTGAAAAATGCGCCATAATGGATAAATTAATTCCCTTTTTAATAACCGATTCAAAAAGAGCCAACATTTCATTGGCATCCTCATCAATTACAAATTTATAAGGCCAATAAGCTAGCGCCTTTGTGCCAATTCTAATTGTTTGCAAATTTTGAATATTGGAATTGATTAATGGATTAATGTATGTTGCAAGAATTTTGGCTTTCATAATCATTGGATCACCGCCGGTAAACAACACATCAGTTACCTCTTTGTGAGTAGATATATAATCTTTAAGTATTGAAGCTTCCTTAGCTGCAAATTTCAATTCATTCATACCAACAAATTGTGGCCACCGAAAACAAAATGTGCAATAAGCATGGCAAGTTTGCCCTTGGCTAGGAAAAAACAAAACTGTTTCTCTATATTTATGTTGCATGCCTTCAATTTTTTCGCCATTTATTTCCGGAACATTATATTCTAATTGTCCTGCGGGATGTGGATTTAACTCATTCCTTATTTTATTAGCGCACGCTTTTATTGCGTCTTTTGATGAGTTTGTAAGCAATGTGTTTTTCATTAAATCATAATGCGCTTCAGAAAGCATTCCTTTCTGAGGAATGGTTAACTTGAACATTGGGTCGTTTTCGAGATTATTCCAATTGATTAATTGTTCAGTAACATAATTATTAACCTTAAACGGTAATACATTTCCTACTACTTCAATTGCTTCCAATTGTTGAGCATTCAACTTATTTATTTGAGGTATACTTCTGTAATTGTGTAAAGAATAAGCTTGCATTTTCATAACCAACAGTTTTAAAATTTAATAAGATGCAAGTAATAAATTGTTTATGGCAAAGTCATTGACGATTATCAATAGAAATTTTATAATTTATATTTACGTATATTTAAAAATAAACCCTTATTAAAAAAAAATGCCCCTTAACAATTATCTTGTTAACGGGCATCACTAAAACAGAACTTTATTCGGATATGTAAATTTACAAACTTCAATTTATTTTAAAATTGACTTTTGTCAATCAATTGATCAAATAATAGTTCTAAAATTAAAATATGGAATTTAATATTGAGAATTATCACTTAAAGTCAACGGCACTATTCGATTATTTATCGGTGACTGAAAAAAACTTTATTAAAAACAAAGTGCTAAGAAAAGAAATTAGTAAAGGAACTTATTTATTTAAAGAAAAAAGTTACTCCAAAGGTGTTTACGTGATTAGAAAAGGGAAAGTGAAAATTTTTCAAACGAACAGTGAAGGAAAACAAAGCATCGTTTATATTTACAAGAAGGGAGATTATTTTGGATATCGTCCCTTATTAGCAAACGAATCACAACCTGTTTCTGCAGTAGCAATGGACAATGTAGTGTTAAGTTTTATTCCGAGAGAAACATTTTTGGAGTTACTTGAATTTTCAGGAAACCTTGCCAACAAATTACTCATTACCTTATCTAAAGAATTTTCGGTATGGATTAACAAAATGACCGTGTTTTCTCAATATGGAGTAAAAGAGCGTGTAGCACTAAGTTTATTGATTTTAAATGAGATTTACAGAACTACAGATGATGCAAATAAAAAAGTTGTAATAAGCATTAGTCGAGATGATTTTGCGGGATTTGTTGGTACAGCGAAAGAAACCTTAGTACGAATGCTTCGTTTTTTTAAGGACGAGAAAATTATTGTTACCAAGGGAACCAAAATTATTATCCAACGAGAACAACAGCTACTTTTTATGGTTTCGGAATTTTAAACCATATTGTTATTATATAAAGAAAAGTCCTCGAAATAAAGGCTCCATCTTAAAATGAAGAAGGGACCCCCCATCAAAACGATGAAAAGTCCCTTTCTGTACCCTACGACTTCCTAAAATCCAACTTTTTCACAGATTTAAAGACCATGCAAGCGCTCATGGATTCCTAAAAGTTCGATAATTCATTTACAGGTGTTCTATAAAGAATAGCTTAACGTCTGACCTAGATTCATTAACAATCTGGCTTAGCCTAAAATTTATACTTTTATATAGTTTAATTTGGCAGGAAGTGTCTATTTTTTCTTTGTAAGGTTGTAAGTTCCATCCGGTCTTCTTAGTATACAACCAGTAACTTCTTTCTTTTCATTTACAACGAACTCAATGCTTCTTGCGCTCTTGTCTGGATAAATGAATAAGTTGTCAGTCACAAACTCAAGCTCTATGTTTCTATTTGCAGAGTAATCGTTTGGATTTTCAATGAATCTGAACAGTTTATTTGTACTATTTAATATTTCCATTGGTTTTAAAATGGTATCTTTTTTATCCGGTAAATAGGTGCCAGAATATTCTGCAAGCTTCAACGTTGGTTCTTTGGAAGTTTTAACTTTCTTCATGGTAATCTGACCAAAAATTAGAAAACTTATTGCGTTTTTGTCTTTTGTATTCCAAATTAATGCAACACCATCATCAGGATTAATAAATTTCCCATTACCCATCGCAATAAGTCTATAATTATACCCATTATCCTCCCCTTTTAGTTCACCATCCTTTGAGGTTATTGTTATTTTACGCATCCAGTTTGGTTGATTTGTTGAGAGATAGACCCCTTCTAATAATTTTAATTCTTCATCAGAAATTTTGATAGGCTTAACCACATCATCAGGATTTACACCTAATTCCTTTAAGCGCTTAATGCCATTTTTTGAACCCGGATTTAATTTTATTGATTCTTTAAAGGCAGTGATTGCTTGTGTTTTATCGCCACTCAAAAATAATGCTTCACCGTAACTATCATAAGCATTGAAATTGCCTCCAAACAATTCTGTATCTAATTTTAATAATGCGATAGCTTCTTTATTTTTTTTATTCTCAATTAATTCCATACCTGCATAACTCATATCAATTTCGGTAAGAAAATAATTAGTAGAGTCCTTTGCCTTCTTATGATATGCTAATGCTGCATCAATTCCGTCTTTCAGCATGATATTCGCTAGGGTAAAAGCCATTGATCTGTTCGCAACATTGCCTTTTTCAATATGCACCTTCTTCATCTTCACTTTACCGAATATTAACATGCCGATTGAACCTTTATTTTTGCTATTGAATTCTAAAGTAGCCTTATCATCGGGATTAATGAATTTTTCTCCACCAACAGGAATAATCTTGTAAGTATAGCCACCATCCCAGCCAAATAATTGGCCAAGTAATTCTGAAAAAACTATTCGTCTTTCCTTTCCTTCGTTGGTTGAAACATATTCACCTTCCAGGAGTTTTAAGTATTCAACCGGCACATTTACTTTTTTAATGCTAGTATCTTTTAGGGCAATAGTTTTTATGTTATTCGCGTCTTCAGCTCTATTACAATTTACAGCAAAAGCGCTGAATAAAACTAGTAGTGCGGGCAAAGCCAGAGTGAGCTTTAAAGCCGACCATCTGGAGGATCTTTTTTTCATCATCATAGCTATTCTTTTTTTAACTGATAAATTAAAACTGCTGGTTATCTCAAAATTATTGGCACGAAGGGTTTGGTTTAGCAAGGCATAATGATATTCCTGAAGCTCAATTCCGGAGTTTAAAGTACCTATGTCTGCCAAATACTCATGCGTTATTTTAATATCCCTTTTATAAAGCCAAACAAAAGGGTTGAACCATTGAAAAACGAGCAATAATTCAAACATAATAACATCTATAGAATGCCTTTGTTGTATATGAATTTTTTCATGGACTAGTATATTACTCAATTCCTCATCCGAACAATGCTTAGGATTCAGGAAAATATAATTAAAAAACGAAAATGGCGAGAGATTCCTTTCGAGTTGAATTACAGTGGTACCTGAAATTTGTTGATACTTATTTTTGATGACATATGAAAAAAGCCAAACTACATTAATAATAAATCTAATAAAAAAAAATGCCACACCAATGAAATAAACAAAAAGCAAACGATTTACCCAGTTGTAGGCCTGTTTTGAATTTATAAGAGGTTGTAGATTTGGCTGTTTTGTTGACCTTGAAATACCGGAATGATTATCTGTAAGATTTGAATTACCTCGCGATTCATTCACCATATCATGATTTTTTCCGTGTATAAGTCCATATTGTTTAAGCAAATAGTTTTCTTCCATCCCGGAGGTGAAATTTTGCTCGTATTGTTCAATAGGTGCCATAAAGTACTTTACAAGGAATGAATTTTCTCCAGAATTACTTGCCAAGTTGATATTTAATAAAGGCAATAAAAGAGATATGATTACTGAAAACAGAAGGTAAAAGCGGTTTAGCTTAAAAAATGTTTCTCTTCTTAAAAACAACCAGTAAATCACATAAAATAGAGCAAGGCATATCGCGGTCTCTATTGAATAGATCATAAATTTATTCATGTTTCTTTTGTTTTTTAATTTCTTGCATTAGTTTAATTGCCTCATCCACCTCGTTAATATTCAAATCCCTTTCTTTTGAAAAGAAGGACACCATTTCACGAAGAGAATTGTCAAAGTAATTATTGAATACACGCTTCATAAATAACTTTGTGTAGTCACTTTTCTTAACGATCGGAAAATACTGATGTGAACCGCCGTAACTTTTATGATCAACAAACTTTTTCTTTTCCAAGGTTCTTATAATAGTTGATACTGTATTATAAGCAGGTTTGGGTTTGGGCATTTCATCAATTATGTCCTTGACAAAAGCTTTTTCCTTTTCCCAAAGTATTTGCATTATTTGTTCTTCAGCTTTAGTTAATTCGTTCATGATATTTGAATTATTTTTCAAAGGTAAACTATTTTTTTAGTTTTATAACTATAAATATAGTTTAATAACTACAAAATTAGTTAAAATAAATTTAAGTTGCACGTAATCAATAAGTAAATATTTAAATAAAATAAAAAACTCCAAAAAAAGTTGCCTTTTTTTGGAGTTGTACCCTGCGGATTGGATTTATCGAACTTTATGGATGATTTTCAAGCAATTAGAACTCTAATGAACGCTCTCCCTCGGATACCCTAAGCGGCAAGTTTTCGAACTTTAATGAAAAGCGCCTATAAAACATAGGGCTTAAACTTAATAAAAACGAAAAAGTCAGTCTTTTTCTTCCTCAACGGTTTCTGTTTCTGATTTTTTAATGAAATTACTCTTATCATCAAATTAAGCTAGAATATTGATGAATAATTCCCCTGCTATAAGGCGAATTATTTAGCCAACTTCAGAATTCTAACAGCTCCTTTTGCAACTAATAAGAAAACAATCGATCCTATTAATAGGTCAGGGAATTTTGAATTGGTGAAGTAAACAAAGATGCCTGCAACAATAACCCCAATATTGACGATTACATCATTGCTGGTAAAAATCATACTCGCTTGCATATGGGCTTCCTTACTTTTTGACTTTTGAAGAAGGTAAAGCGAAACAGTATTTCCAATTAAAGCAAAAAGCGATATAATTATCATTGATTGAAATACAGGAACTGCCTCAAATCCTAAAAACCTCCTTATTACTTCAATTATTCCAAATAAAGCTAAAGCCATCTGAAAGTATCCACTAATTTTCGCAACTCTTTTCTTTTTAGCGGCCACATGTCCTACAGCATATAAACTTAAACCATAAACGATAGCATCAGCAAGCATGTCCAAACTATCAGCAACTAATCCCATTGACCTCGAAAAAAAACCTGTTATGAACTCTAAAACGAAAAGCGATAAATTGATTAACAATACAGTCCAAAGTAATTTTTTTTCCTTTGAATGGTCTGGATCTATAAAGAATATTTCGCTTTCTTCAGTATTAATTAAAGAAGCTCCAAGGTTCAAATCAGTTATCGCTTCATAAATTGGGGTTATTTCACCTTCATGATAGACAAACAAATTTCTGTTCTGGATATCAAAATCTAATTTCACGAACTCTTGCCCATCTAATTTCATACGTATCATGTTTTCCTCTGAAGGGCAATCCATTTTAGAAATATAAATAGTTGATTTTTTCATAATGCTAAAATACTGTAATAGATTCTTGATAGCTACATGTAAATGACTTTTACTGCGATTTTCTTGTCACTATTCAACTCAAAGCTTGCTTTTGAAAAGTTGGGACGATTTGTTAATCCAATTGATTGATAATTCGAAAAACCAACACCTTCGATTGGCAAAATAAACCCCTTGTCTATTTCACCATTCTCATTTTCGTCGTGAAGAATATTAACAGCATACTTTCCCAACGGTAAGTTGCTAAAGGTTACCTTTGAAGTGCCATTTTGTATTTTCTCTTTCAAGATCT
>CAYQDP010000162.1:0-6374 GCA_964416235.1 uncultured Flavobacteriaceae bacterium
CTAATTTAGACACTACTATTGTTCCTGGTCCTTATGAATTCCGTGTGTTTTACAAACAAGGCTTAAGCGGAACGTTTACGCAAGTGTATTCTGTAACCAAACCGTACTTCGCAGGATTAAATCAATTGGGAGATACAACCTTTACACACACAAACATCAACACCGTTAATGATTTGGTAATTTATAAAGTGGATTTTTATGCCAACTCGAATTTTGTTGGTTCAACGCAAACAGCCAGCTCCGTGTTTTTAAGTGCGGTGCCTGCCGACCGTAAGATTACATTAAGCTGGAAACATTATGTGCCTTGGGGTAATTATAAATATTATATCTATCGTAAAACTCCTGCGCAAACCGTATTTAATTTAATTGACAGTACAACCGCGCTAAGTTATAAAGACACAGGAGACGTTGTGAATCGCGCAACTTACTGTTACAAAGTTTTAGCAAAAGGAGAATACAGTGACCCTAGCATTTTTAAACCACTATTAAATAATTCGCAAGAAATTTGCTCAACGCCTGTTGATTTAACTTTGCCTTGCTCTCCCTTACTTTCCATTAACTCCGATTGCCAAACAGGATTTGTACAACTGATTTGGAACAATCCTAATCACAGTTGTTCTGACGATGTAATTAAATACAAATTGTACTATAAGCCAACTGAAGATGATGATTTGGTTTTAGTGGATTCTATTTTAAATATTCAAGACACAACTTATTTATACGATGGCTTAATTTCAATTGCAGGATGTTATGTAGTAACCGCGATAGATTCATCAAGTAACGAAAGCTTAAAAGCGGAAGCTACTTGTATTGATAATTGTCCGGAGTTTGAATTACCAAACGTAGTAACATTTAACGGGGATGGCGTGAATGATTTTTATAAAGCCATCCGCGTGAAGCACATTAAAGACATTGAATTATATATATACAATCGTTGGGGACAATTAATTTACGAAACAAAAGATCCTTACTTTAATTGGGATGGTAAAGTAATTCAAACGAAAATGCTAGCCAGCGACGGCACCTATTTCTATACTTGCGTGGTGAATGAGTTGCGTGTTAAACCAACTAAGCCGCGATTCTTAAAAGGATATATTCAGGTGTTTAAGGAGTAGGATTACTTATCCTTATAAATCAAAAGATTTATAATTCCCTTTGTTGGAGTGCTGTTATCCGACAAAGAAACTACAAACGGTTTACGTTGTCCTTCAAAACAATTATAAACTACTTGTCCCTGGTCTTCCATCGGATTCGGTAATTTCTTCTCGTAATAATCTTTTAAGTCGTTAAATATTTTTGAACCAACATCCGGATCATTACAATTTACCTGTACACTGATTTCTTCCAAACTATCGTTCAACAAAGTATATTCGATAGAATAATTGGTTAAGCTGTCAATGGTGTATTCAAAATACAAACGATCTTTATCGGCTTCAATGGCTTGTTGCTTCTCCAGCTTTTTAATAGAGTCGGCTTTACTGTTAAGGTTAATTCCACGAATAACACCATCATTCGTTTTAATGATTTCATCTAACGATACATGGTATTGCGGGAAAACACGTGGCTTGGTTTCAACAACCTGCTTTGGGGTGTTGTTGCAAGCCCACAATAACAATACGCTAAAAACTATTAAAATTATTCTTTGCATAAATTTATTTTGTAGCCTCTTCAGTAGCTGCTTGTTCTTTCTTTTCAGGGCGCATAGTTGGGAACAACAACACATCTTGAATAGATGGTTGATTGGTCATCAACATACACAATCTGTCAATTCCGATTCCAATTCCCGCGGTTGGAGGCATTGCATATTCCAATGCGCGTAAAAAGTCATCATCGATATACATCGCTTCATCATCTCCACGCTCCATCAATTTCACCTGCTCCTCAAAACGCTCGCGTTGATCTATAGGGTCGTTAAGTTCGGAATATGCGTTCGCAATTTCCTTACCGTTTATCATCAATTCAAAACGCTCAACCAATCCAGGCTGACTGCGATGCTTCTTTGTAAGCGGACTCATCTCTACCGGATAATCAATAATGAAAGTTGGCTGAATAAAATTACCTTCACACTTCTCTCCAAAAATTGTATCAATCAGTTTTGCCTTGCCCATACTGTCATCAATATCCAACTTTAACTGCTTGCAGGTAGCGCGCAGTTCCGCTTCTTCCATTTTACTCACATCAATTCCGGTGTGCTCCTTAATGGCGTCATAAATGGAAATACGCTTGAATGGTGCCGCAAAGCTGATGGTTTTATCTCCTACTTGAACATCAGTTGTTCCGTGTAAGTCTAATGCAATTTTTTCCAACAATTTCTCTGTAGTATTCATCATCCAGAAGTAATCGCGGTAGGCCACGTAAAATTCTAGAATGGTAAATTCAGGATTATGTGTGCGGTCCATCCCCTCGTTACGGAAATTACGACTGAACTCATACACCCAATCAAAACCACCAACAATTAAACGTTTTAAATAAAGTTCGTTCGCAATACGAAGGAATAATGGAATATCTAATGCGTTATGATGCGTAACAAACGGTCGAGCAATTGCTCCACCCGGAATGGTTTGCAATACCGGTGTATCTACTTCCAACGCACCGCCTTCATTTAAAAAGTTGCGGATGGTGTTTATTAATTTTGTACGAAGCTCGAATGTGTGTTTCACTTTTGGATTGATAATTAAATCCACATAGCGCTGACGGTAACGAAACTCGGGATCTGTCACTTCGTCAAATGAATTTCCATCAGCATCCGTTTTTACAATCGGCAATGGCTTCAGTGCTTTGCTAAGCAATTTGAATTCAGAAACGTGAATGGAAATTTCGCCGGTTTTTGTTGTGAACACGTAACCCTTTACACCAATGATATCACCAATGTCGAGCAATTTTTTCCAAAGAACATCGTATAATGTTTTGTCTTCACCCGGACAAACCTCATCACGCTTAATGTATACTTGAATACGTCCCGTTGCATCTTGTAAAACAGCAAACGCAGCTTTACCCATGTCGCGCACACTCATGATGCGTCCTGCGAACGAAATATCTTTATAGTTTAATTTATCACGCTCGTAATTTTCCTTAATATCAGCAGCGTTTACGTTAATGGCAAACTCTTCAGCAGGATATGGCTCAATGCCAAGGTTCCTGATTTCTTTCAGTTTTTCTCTTCTTAATAATTCCTGTTCGCTTAATTCCTGAATCATAGTATAAAGTACTTTTGGTGCAAAATTAAATTAAATAAATACCTGTAAATAAGGTTGTTAGTATAAAATAATAAATCTAAAAAACTTTTTAAGTGTTTGATTGTTAAACAATTATTAGAACACGAACGATTATGAAAGAGACCGTTAGCATTTTTTGGTTCAGAAGAGATTTGCGTTTAAACGATAATGCGGGCTTGTTTCATGCACTTAAATCGGGTTATAAAGTGCTGCCGGTTTTTGTTTTTGATACAGACATACTTAATAAACTCGAAAATAAAAAAGACAGAAGGGTAGACTACATTCATCAAGCCGTAGAAAAACTGAGTGAAGATTTGAAACACCTTAATTCAGGAATTAAAGTATATAACGGTGAGGTCAGTACGGCATTTAAAGACTTAATCAAAAAATATTCCATTCATGCTGTTTATACCAATCACGATTATGAACCGAATGCCATTGAACGTGATGAGGAGATTAAACTTCTGTTGCAAAACAGTGGAATAGAATTTCATACATTTAAAGACCAATGCATATTTGAAAAAAGTGAAGTGGTGAAAGAAGACGGAACGCCTTATTCTGTTTTCACGCCCTACAGCAAAAAATGGAAACAAAAATTTACCGGCTTCTATGCAAAAGCCTATCCGAACAAAAAATACTTCAAAAACTTTTTGAGTTTCAAAGCTGAACCCATTCCTAGTTTAAGACAAATTGGTTTCGAGAAAACAGATATATCATTGCAATTACCAAAAATTGATACACAACTTCTCAAAAAATATAAGGAGCAAAGAGATTTTCCCGCCATCCATGGAACATCCCGCATCAGCATGCATTTAAGATTCGGAACACTTAGCATACGTGAAATGGTGAGGCTCGCGATCAATAACAGCGAAACCTGGTTGAACGAATTAATCTGGAGAGATTTTTACATGATGATTTTATCGCATTTTCCTCATATTGCTGATGGTGCTTTTAAAAAAGAGTACAACAATATTGAATGGCGACATGATGAAAAATCGTTTTTAAAATGGTGCAATGGTGAAACAGGATTTCCTATTGTAGACGCAGGCATGCGTGAATTGAACGCAACAGGTTTTATGCACAACCGGGTGCGGATGATTACGGCGAGCTTTTTAGTTAAAGATTTGCTGATAGATTATAAATGGGGAGAAGCCTATTTCGCTGAAAAACTCAATGATTTTGATTTAAGTGCGAATAACGGTGGATGGCAATGGGCCGCGGGATGCGGCGTAGATGCCGCGCCTTACTTCAGAATATTTAATCCAACAGAGCAACAAAAACGCTTTGATCCTGATTTTGCTTACATCAAAAAATGGATTCCCGAATTTGGTACTGATAAATATCCCCAACCTATTGTGGATCATGCTGCCGCAAGAACCCGTACGTTAGACGTGTATAAAAAATCATTGTCCGAAATCAGACAGCTGACTTTGCTTTAATCAATGGTTCCCGCCGCAACGGTATTGTTGGTGTTTTCGTTAATCAGAATAAATGAACCGGAAGAACGGTTTTCTTTATAGCTGTCAAAGCTAATTGCTTCAGCCGTTTTGATTAACACTTTACAAATATCATTGAGTCTCATACCTCCGTCACTTTCCTTTTGCTCGAAAGTATGTATGTCAATGTGTGATTGGATTTCCTTCACAATTGCTTTTGTGCGAAAACTATTTTGCTGCAATACTAATTTTTGACCGGGTACGAAGGCTGCATTATCCATCCAACATAAAGTGGTTGTGATTTCTTTTTCTGTTTTTGGTAATTGCTCATTCGGAACAATCGTACTGCCTCTGCTAATATCTACATCATCTTTTAAATGAATGATAATCGGATCATCTACTTCAGCAATTTCAATTTCTTTCTGATGCTTTTCAATTTTATCAATGGTGGTTTCAATTCCTGAAGGCAGTACAATTACCTTTTGTCCTTTCTTATAAATACCACTCGATACTTTTCCTGCGTATCCGCGGTAATCGTGCAAGTCGTCGGTTTGGGGACGAATAACATATTGTACTTGAAAGCGGGAAGATTCACTTTTGTTTGCTTCATGTATAGTTACTTCCTCCAAAAACTGCAGTAAAGGTTTCCCCTTATACCATTTCATTTTCTCAGAAGCATGCACCACATTATCTCCAGCCAAAGCGCTGGCAGGAATAAAAGTAATTTCCTTTAAGTTTAATGGTTTAGCAAAGCTTAAATAATCAGCTTCGATTTTTTTATACACCTCTTCAGAATAATCAACCAAGTCCATTTTATTAATGCACACCAAAACATGAGGAATTCCCAGAATAGAAGAAATAATACTGTGGCGCTTGGTTTGATCGGTAATTCCGTTTCTTGCATCCACTAATATAATGGCAAGATCCGCGTTAGATGCGCCGGTAAACATATTGCGCGTATACTGAATGTGCCCCGGAGTATCGGCTATAATAAACTTCCGTTTATCGGTACTGAAATATTTATACGCTACATCAATCGTGATGCCTTGTTCACGCTCTGCGCGCAAACCATCTGTTAATAATGCTAAATCTATATCAGCATTAACGCCGGTAGTTTTACTTTGCTTAGTTAATGTTTCGATGATGTCGGTTGAGATGGATTTGCTGTCGTACAATAATCTTCCAATTAACGTGCTCTTTCCGTCATCAACATTTCCTGCTGTAAAAAACCTTAATAATTCCATGTTAAAAATATCCCCCTTTCTTGCGGTCTTCCATCGCCGCTTCGCTTATTTTGTCGTCCATTCGCGTTGCGCCGCGCTCACTTATTTTTGCTTCTTTAATTTCGTTGATGATATCATCTAAAGTATGTGCCTCACTTTCTACGGCGGCCGTACAGGTCATATCGCCTACCGTTCTGTAACGTACTTTCTTTGTTACAATTTTGTCTGTAGAGTCTAATTGCAAATAGTGTGAATTAGCCATGAGCTGTCCGCTTTCAGTAATTACACATTCGCGCTCATGCGTAAAATAAATGCTTGGCAATTCTATGTTCTCGCGCTTGATATAATTCCAAACATCGAGCTCTGTCCAATTGCTAATCGGAAATACGCGCACGTTTTCACCCTTATTGATTTTTCCGTTATAAATATTCCACAATTCCGGACGTTGCTTTTTAGGATCCCACTGACCAAACTCATCACGTACTGAAAATATTCTTTCC
>CAYQDP010000163.1:0-6362 GCA_964416235.1 uncultured Flavobacteriaceae bacterium
AGCCGGCATCTATTTTGCTGAAGTAAGCTATAATAACACTAAGCAAACCATTAAATTTGTAAAAGAATAAAAATCAAATGAAATTTTCACTTAGTTCAATCGCACTTTTAGCTGGTATTCAGCTTTCTATTGCACAACAAAATTCTCCTTATACGGTTAAGGTTTCACAAGAGTTTGAATCTCCAAAACGTCATGCGGTAATGAATCCTGTAGCCTATGGTGATTTAGGAATAATACAGGTAAATGCAAAAAGGGTTGAGTCCTTTTCATTTCAGTTGTTTAATAACGATTTAAAGTTTTTAAAAGAAAACACCGTTAGTACGGAGGGAAAATTAAATGAACATGTTAGCTATAATAGATTTCAGAAGTTTAATAACAAAACTTACCTAATGGTAAGGGATGTATTTAAAGATACAGAGACGGAAGGAATTTCTGCACTTGAGTTCTCTCCAGAAAAATTGGACTTTGTGGGACAATCGCGCAATTTATTTAAATCATCGGATAAGGTGCGTTCATTTAGTTATAGCTTTTACATGAGTGAAGACGAAAAAAATTTCATGTACACTTATGAATTAGTGAGCCGTGAAAAACGTGATAAACTCAATAAGGATATAGTAGGTATGCATATTTTTGATGAAAACCTGGGAAAAATATGGGGCGCAGAAGTTGAGATGCCATACACTGAAGCTAAGATGGATAATTGGGGTTATACGTTGGGTGATGACGGAACAGTTTATTTGCTAGCTAGAGTTTATAACGATGACACACAAAAAGAAAGTATAGATGGTTTACCTAATTATCATTTTGAAGTAATTATGTATAATGCCGATAATGTTAAACCTAAAATTATAAAAGTAAACCTGGATAATAATTTCCCTAAAGAAGCGTACATCTATGAAAATGAAAAGCACGAGATTTATGTGAGTGGTTTCTATTCTAAAGGTGCTAATAAACCAATCGATGGGGCCTATATGGTAACAATCGACACTAAGCAGGGCATTTCGATGAAACCTGAAGGTGGATATTATGAATTCCCTTCCGAATTAATTAAATCATTCATGAGCGAAAGAGAAAAGAAGCGAGCGGAAAAGAAGGAGCAAAAAGAATCTGACCTAGGAATAGATTTCTTAAAAATTCGAGCCATTTATAAAATGAAAAACGGATCCACTAACATTGTATCTGAACAATATCATGTAGTGACACGCACATACTATAATGGAAGAACGACCCAAACCACTTACGACACTTATGCGGAGGATGTTTTTGTTATGAACATCGACGCGATGGGTAAAATGAAATGGGTAAAGAAAATTCCTAAAGCTCAACATAGTAATGATGCTGGTGGACCACAATTATCTATTCAGTCTTATGCTGTCGATAATGACATTCATGTTTTTTATGTTGACAATTTGAAAAATTTAAACTTGCCGGTGAATGAAGCCCCTAAATGGCATGAGCAAGGTCGCGGTGGATTTTTAACCGGTGTTAAAATTGATGAAAACGGCAATCAGAGTAAATATAATTTAGGAGAGGTAGAAAAATACGAGACTAATTTTTACATCAGGGAATTTATCGACGGAGGTAGAAATAATATTATTAGTAGCGAGAGGAAACATAAAATGAATAGTCTCTACTCCATTGAAATTAAATAAAGAATGAATCCAACCATCAAAGCAAACACATTAATTAAAGTTTTAATATGGATTACTGTCATCAGTAGTTTATTAGGTCAGTTATTTAAACTTTTACATTGGCCAGGTGCAAGTATTTTAATGATGCTTGGTACATTTGTACTTTGCTTTTTATACATTCCATTGTATTTTATTGAGGCTAAAAAAGGTTTAGAAACAATTAAATCGAAATTGATTCTATTAGCTCAGAGCTTGGTTATATTTCTTTTTGGACTAGGCTTTTTATTTAAAATCATGCATTGGCCGGGTTCTGGACTTTTATATGATTTAAATTACAGTATACTTTTCTTTGTTGTTACTCCCTATTCCATTTATCACTTAATTAAATCCTACAAGAAAAGTATATTCACTACACACGCTGTTTTTCTGGCCATATATTTCTTTGCGTTCAGCATGAGTTCACTTTTCATGTCGGGTGCCGGTAAAATCAACGTCAATCCAATTTATGTACAAGGTAATAATATGGAAAATGCCCTTCAATCGGCAAAAGCACGTAACATTAACTTATACCATACCATTAAAGATGCGGGAATTAGTGATACTTTGTTGATTTCTATAAAATCCAAGAAATTAAAAGAATTATGCGACACTACGTCAATGTATATTCAGGACTTGAAATCTGAATTATTGAGTCAGTCTGCAAAAATCTCTAAAGCAATTGCAGATACGATATTATTTGTAGATATTAAAAATCCTAATGAATTGGAAATTCCTAATTTAATATTATTTGAAACGGGAGACTCAAAAACCTATAAATACTCCGCTTTTCGATTAAAAAAGGTGATAAATAATTTTAGAGACTCACTTATTAGTTTAGTAAGTGAAGAAAAGCGTACGGTAATTAGTGAAGGCATCAATTTATCGACTGAAAATTATGAAAGTGCCGACGGTGAAATCATTCCCTGGGAAGTAGAAAACTTCTCTCATACCCCACTCTTGTCTGCAATTTACACCCTACTTTCCATACAATATGAAATTAAAAACGCGGAATATCAGATTTTGATTGATATTCTGAATTCAGAAAAGCAAAATTTGAGCAGCGGCGTGCAAAACAAAATAACTGAACTTAATTCAAATTATACTGAAAACAAGAAACAAGAAGAGATTAGCAAATTGCAAAGTGAAAATGAAAAGCGTGAAGAAATGATTAGTCAGCGAGAAGAAGAATTAAACGCGCAGAAGCAAACCATTCTTGTATTTGTGTTAATAACCTTATTATTCCTCATAATGGTCTTTTTCGTTGTAAGAAGCAATTACTTAAGAAAACAAGCTAATAAAACATTATTAAGTCAGAAAATAATTATAGAAAAGCAGAAAGAAGAAGCGGAGCAACAGAAGCATGTTATTGAAGAA
Source organism: uncultured Flavobacteriaceae bacterium (assembly GCA_964416235.1). Classification (GTDB taxonomy): domain Bacteria; phylum Bacteroidota; class Bacteroidia; order B-17B0; family Aurantibacillaceae; genus JAHEYG01. The sequence continues at coordinate 3,045 of CAYQDP010000163.1, forward strand.
AAACAAAAGGAAATTATTGACAGTATATCCTATGCTAAGCGTTTACAAGAAGCCATCTTACCTCCCGCTAAATTTATAAATGAGAATCTACCCAATAATTTTGTTATTTATTTACCGAAAGATATTGTAGCAGGTGATTTTTATTGGGCTGAAAAAATTAATGATCTTTTCTATATTGCCGCCGCCGACAGCACAGGTCACGGCGTACCGGGCGCAATGGTTAGCGTGGTTTGCAGCAATGCTCTAAATCGTACTGTTAAAGAATTTAATATTACTGATACAGGAAAAATATTAGATAAAACACGTGAGTTGGTTTTAGAAACTTTTTCGAAAAGTAATAGTGATGTAAAGGACGGAATGGACATTTCTTTAATATGCATTGACAAAGCACAAAAATTAATTTACTGGAGCGGCGCCAATAATCCTCTTTGGTATTTGAGTAACAATGAACTTAAAGAAATTAAAGCCGATAAACAACCTGTTGGAAAAAGTGATCACGCGAAACCTTTCACAAGTCATCAATTAGTCTACAATTCGGGAGATATTTTTTACTTATTTACAGATGGACTTGCAGATCAATTTGGCGGGCCAAAAGGAAAAAAATTCAAATACAAACAATTTGAAGAATTATTAGTTTCTATTAAAAACAAAACAATGACCGAGCAAGCTCAAGACATCTCTCATGTTTTTATGAATTGGAAAGGCGGACTTGAGCAAGTTGATGATGTTTGCGTGATAGGTATTAAATTATAAGCTTATTATTTATAATAAAGTTTATAAACTAGTTTTAAATTAATTTTTATACCACTCATACATCACAATATACTTACTGTTGCAAATACTTTCGAATTGATTATTCCTTAAGCTTTGTGTTTGATTAATTAAATTTCTGGCATAACGTTTATTGAGCGTAACATTTTTATGCCCGTGTTTAATAATATGGGTATACAACTTTGCGTTAATATCGATATTAGCATTAGCCCTTTGTTTTCGCGATGGTTTAATTTTCATTTTGCTTGTTTTAATAACAAAATAAGCTTACAATTCTTATCCGAATACTAAAAATCGATTATCAAATTATTAAAGGATGCAATCTGCATCTATTAACTCATATTTTAAATAATCATAACTAATACTTAATAAATTCGTAATGTAATCGATTTAACTTTGAAATTTATGCATATAATAAGCACATATAGAAAAAGCCGAAGATGGGAGTTTATGTTGTATGGAATCATAATCGGATTCGCTGCCGGAATTATCGTTGGTTCTATAATGTTCTAATCCCTCTTACCAAAAATCGCTTCTACTTTATTCTTACGATAATTGAAAATATCATTCAATTTTGGTTTAATAATAATAGGATGAGCAGCTTTACCTAATAATCCAAATGGCAGCTTATAATTTATTATGTCGGTCATTAAAACTCCGCCATCTACTTCCTTTAAATGATGTTGATGATGCCATAATTTGTAGGGCCCTATTCTTTGTTCATCAACAAAAAATTCAAAATCCCGAACATGTGTAATTTCAGTAACCCAGGTCATAGGAATATTCAATAGAGGCTTCACCTTATAGGCTATTATCATTCCGGGATACATTTTATCCGGTAAATCTTTAGTAAGAACTTCAAACCCCATATATTCTGGCGTTATTAGTTTTAAATTATACGGTGAAGAAATAAATTCCCAGACTGTATGAATCGGAGCTGGAATCATTTGTGTTTGCTGTAGAGTAAAAATTGACATACTAATACAACAAATAAAAGCAGAAAATGTTTAATCAATCTATGATCACACCTGATTGAAGCGTAAACTAAAAACTAAACCGCTTTGATTATAGAATTCATATTTACCATCCAGTTGTTCGGTTAAAGATTTTATCAACTCAATTCCCAAAGTATTCGGTTTACTCATTGCTTCCTCATTAATACCCGGACCATTGTCACTTACTTTTAATTCAACAGAATCCCCCTTTCTTTTGAGCTCGATAAGTACCTTAACACCATTTAAACTATTTCCTGCGTGTTTGTAAGCATTAGTAATAAGCTCATTTAATATTAAACCGCATGGAATTGCATTAGTCAATTCAAGATTAATATCTTCAGCATCAATCTTGACATTAAGTTCCGTCCTTCCTGCAATGGAGTTTTTTATATCCTTTACGAGGTCATTAACATATTCCCTGAAATTTAAACTTTCTAAATTCTTACTATTGTACATTTTCTGATGTGCCAATGCCATTGAGTAAACTCTATTTCTACAATCGTCTAAAGCTTCTTGAACTTCCCTTGAAGAGGACATATCCTTTTTAAGATTTAGAAGACTAGTTACGATACTCATGTTATTTTTTACGCGGTGATAAACTTCAGCTAAAAGAACCTCCTTCTCATTCAACATGTTTTTGATGCGTAGCTCTTGGCTCAGCGATTCTGTTACTACAACAATAATAAACGCAATTGCAGTTATAAAACTTAAAATTATATTAAACGCACTTAAGTTTTGAATTGCTTCTACAGACAAAGGAGACTCTATCCAATGGTAACGAAAACCAAAAACAATTACAATCGCAGCGAACACGGCAAACACACTTAAAACAATTAAATGTCTTAGCGTTTCACGTCGACCAAGCAATTGAACCATACTAATTATTACAGGGAAGAAAAACAACAGAATAAAGGAATCTTTACCCATATGCAGATTAAATGCAGTAAGATAAATATAGCCAACAATATAAAACCAGTAAACTGCCCAAATTACATTCTTATACTTATTAAGCAAAAAAACAAAAGGACCAATCAACAACACAATAAAACACTCAATGTTAAATTGTGGAAATCCGGCTAACGTAAAAAAAACAACCCCAATAACATTATTTAGCAAAGCAATTATTGTAATAGTATTGAGCTTTCTTATTAAATATACTTCCCAAGTTTGTAACTCAGGCTTTACACCTATATTTACTATTTTATTTAAGAAAGCCTTCATTACTATGCTAGTTTCTCTTGCAATTCCATCCAACGCATGGTTTTCTCTTCAAGTGTCTCGTTATTGCTTTTTAAATCATTACTTAATTTTTGCAGAGCCTCATATTCAGTAGTTGAACCCATTTTATTTTCTAATCCCACTTTCTTAGCTTCCAATTCACCAATCTCCTTTTCTAACAACTCTAACTCACGTTGCTCTTTATAACTTAAACGTTTTGTGTTATCAGATTTTGGCTTTTCATCCACAATTTTGACTTCATTAACTTCTATTTTCTCTTGCTTCCCTTTCTCTTTAGCTTCCTCCTTTTGCTCTTGCTTCCACTCGCGATATT
>CAYQDP010000164.1:0-6300 GCA_964416235.1 uncultured Flavobacteriaceae bacterium
ACATTACTTGGTATTTCTAGAAGAGCTTGCAAAGCATAATACAAATTTTTTACTCTGGCTATACGCGATAAATAAAAAAACTTTATGCTCCCGGGCTGCTTAGTAATAATTTTGTTCTTAAGAATTGGTGTAGAGTTAATATTGGAAGCAATGCGCACATTCGCTTTTTTGAAAAAGCTTTTAATCTCTTTCTCTTCATCGCGCGTTGTTGCATGAAAAACAACTTTAGCATGGAGATTTACAAATTTTAATAGAGATAAAAATATTTTTTTCTTTAACGGCTTAATCGATAAGGCTCCCTTTCCTAACATGCCACGAGGGGCCAAAACCAAATCACATTTTAATTTACCAGCCTTTTCGGCTCGTAATGGTAATAAAGAAAAATAATACGACCAAAAACTATTGAGGTAAACGATATCAGGATTTAAGCCATTAATAACTTCGATTAACTTTTTACTTTTTAAAGCTTCCTTCGAAAAATAATAAACCGGAATACCATCATACGAAGTCCACACATCCGATTTAATATTTGGATAAGGCTTTAATGAACCCAAATCATGATTGGTTGTAATCACTGAAAAATTATAATCATCCCTTAAAAGACTTAGCATTGAATAAACCGACTTAACCGGTCCGCCCGCTTTATTACCGGGCAAATACCAATCAATTAAAACAACTATGTTTTTCTTTTTCAAAATTATTCAATGTGATTGGTCTGTAACCAATTTTCAAACACTACTAAATGCCAAATTCTCGACCATGTCACTTTTTTGTTATTCTGCAAAAATTGATGCCATAAACTCTGCACTTCCTTTTCGTTCACAAAATCTCGTTTGGATAAAGCATTCAATTTCTCTTCGCAAAAAGTTCTTAATTCATTCTTCATCCAATCCGACCAAGGCAAAGTGAAACCCATTTTTGGACGATTCACAATATCGTTTGGCAATAAACCGGCTAAAGAATCAATCAATAATTTTTTAGGACTATGAGGGAATTTATATTCGTCGTTAACCGACAAAACAAACTCAACCAATTTATAATCCAGAAAAGGAACGCGCACTTCGAGAGCTACCGCCATACTCATTTGATCTGTATCGCGAAGCAAAATATTTTGCATGTAAGTATTCATTTCCAATAAAGAAACATATGATAGTAAATGATTTGCATCAGGTTTCTTCACGGCATTAACAATTTCCTTTAACGGATTGCTACTCTTTCCCAAAAGCATTTGTTCCTGTTGCTTTGAAAATGTTTTGCGTGATACCGGAAATACATCTTTTACTGAAAATTTTTCCTGTGTAAGTACTTCATACATTTTATCACCTGCAATTGATTTGTTTTTCGCTTTTATTACAGAAGCGGGCAAAGCTCTTAACCAAGACGGAAAAATATTTAAATAAGATTTGGAATCAACCGATTTCATTCGTTTAAACACAGCATATCCCGCAAACAACTCATCGCCACCCAAACCCGATAGTGCCATTGTAATTCCGGCTTCCTTCGTTGCCTTAGATACAACATAAGTATTTGGTCCGTCACCCGAAGGATGATCTGTTGCATTAAGCGCTGCAGGCAATTGACTTAAAAAATCTTGCGGCTTTAATTTTATTTCGTGATGTTGAGTATTAAACAAATCTGAAACTTTTTTAGCATATTTCGCTTCCGAAAATTCACTTTCATCAAATGACACATTAAAAGTTTCTACTTTACGCGCAGAAAGTTTGCTCATGATCCCAACAACTGCACTTGAATCAATTCCACCCGACAAAAAAGCCCCAAAGGGTACATCTGCTACCAATCTTCTTTCTACAGCTTTATATAAAAGCTCCTCTGTTTTTTTGCATGTAGATTTATAATCCAAATTTCCGGAATCCTTCAAGAAATCATTACTGTTCCAATATCTGAATTGCTTCATCTCGCCATCCTTCCAAATCATATACGTCCCAGGCATCAACATTTTCACGTCCTCAATAATAGTATTTGGCGCGTGAACTGTTTGATAAAGAAAATATTCGTTAACGACTGATTTGTTAAGTTTACGCTTTACAAATCCTGAGTTTAATAACGTTCGGATTTCAGAGCCAAACACTAATTGCTTCTCTTTAAAACTATAATAAAGCGGTTTTATTCCTAAACGATCGCGTGCAATGAACAAAGAATTTTCGTGTGTATCATACAAGGCAAATGCAAACATTCCGTTAAATTTATCCAAACAGGAAGTTCCCCATCTGATATACGCGGCCAATATTACTTCTGTATCAGAATTAGTTTTAAAAAAGTAAGCTTGTTCCTTACTACCATGTGATACGCGCTGTAGTTCCAACTTAAGTTCACGATAATTATACAACTCTCCGTTATATACAATTACGTAACGTCCGTCAGCACTCAACATTGGTTGATTAGAAGCTTCACTTAAATCAATAATGGACAAACGTGCATGTCCGAGATACACTGAATTATTATTCCATGAATTTTGTGCATCAGGCCCACGATGCTTCATGGCATTTACCATTGATGCAATTACACCATTATAATCTTTTGTAGTTGTTTGATTGACTGTGAATCCTGCGATACCACACATGTTACTTCACACCTGTTAGTTGTAAAAACAAATCATCCTTCATCAGGTTTTCAATTCCCACTTCGAGCGTTACCAGATCTCTACCTAAAATTTCACGCATCTTACTGTTATCGGGTTGCCTTCTCGTCATATCGCCTTCCTTTAATGGAGGCAAAAATTCAATTTGTGATTTAGAGCCGGTTATAGCGATAATGGATTTAGCTAAATCTAGTATGGTCATTAATTTATCGCTCCCAATATTAACTACATCGTTTTTTAATAAACCTTTATTGAAAATATTCAGCATAGTATCGATGGTATCATCCACATAGGTAAAGGTTCGTGTTTGAGAGCCATCACCGTAAATGGTAATATTTTCATTCCTTAAAGCCGCAGCTAAAAAGCGCGGAATCACAAAATCTGTACTTTGGTTTGGTCCGTAAGTATTAAAAAAACGGAAAATAGTATAAGGTAATTGGTACTCTTGCCAATAGCTTCTGAAAAAACACTCACCCACATTTTTAACCACGGCATAAGGAACACGTGAATTTAACGGAGTACTGTATTCATTTTGCGGAATTTCAACAGGCTCACCATAAACTTCAGAAGAAGAAGAAAAATAAACATGTTTTACATTTCCGTTTTTTGAAAGTGTAAGTACATTTCTTATTCCATCAATGTCATTTAAAACCAAAATAGGATTGGCTTGGGTACGCTGAACACCAACAACGGCGGCTAAATGAAAAACATAATCAAAATTATTGGCATACATCACCTGCGACAGCTGAGAAAAATCGTTACAATCGGCTTTCACAAAACGAAGGTTATCGGCTTGTGGAAGTTTTTCAATATTTCCCGTACTCAAATTATCAACCACCACCACAAGAGTTTTCTTATCGGCAATTAATTTCTTAACAAGAGCACTGCCAATGTTACCGGCACCACCTGTTACTAATATTTTTTTACTATGAGGCATTATGTATCATTTTGTAAAAATCATGCGCCCAAGATGAAGGTGTAATTTTCTGTGACAAATTAAAACTTACTGAGCTCATGTCTTTTAATTTTTCTGCATTCAAGTTACACATTTTTTTTAATTTATCTTTTAGATCTAACTTATCTCCTCCTTTAAAGAGAAAACCATTTTTCCCTTCTTCTAAAAAAATCTCAGTTGCCCCCACTTTGTCACTGCATATCATAGGAAATCCTGCAGCTGCGAATTCATGAACAACCACTCCCCAAGGCTCATACGTACTCGGAAGAATAAATATACCGGGTTCCTTCATTACTTGTTTTAGTTGTGTAGGTTGTTTAAATCCTAAATCCAAAATATCAGGATGAGCCGGAATTTTAAATGACCCTCTACCCACGCACCACAACTTCCAATCATTCAACTCACCCGACATTTTTAATTCCATAAATACTTCACACAACTCGGGCAAACCCTTTTCTTTAGCGTATCGGCCTGCGAATATAATAACCTTACTTCTATTAGTACCAGGTGTAAACACTTCATTAAAAAATTTCACATCAGTAGCATAAAAACCGGAAACGATCTGATTATTCTTAAAACCCATTTTTTGAGCCATGATTGCTTGTGAATTACCCGGAACAAAAGCAAAATCAAAATTAGGAGAGATAGCATATCGCGCGTAAAAACTTCCGGCTATTTGTCGGAAGGAGCCCACCCATTTTGTATCGAATCCAATAATTGTAATACACTCCTTGCGCTTCCTTTTACACAACTCTAAATACATTTTAATTATCCACCCTGAACAAAATATCCCAACCGGTTTTATTTGATCGTATAAAGCCATTAATGACTCCATATTAAAGTCATTCACATTATAAAAAAATATTCTTTCGTCTTTAACCTTGAAATCAAATGGCGCCACTTCATTTACCGGCATTCTTACAACATGTAAATTAACATTATATTCATTTACCAGTGCCTCGAAGCAAGTAACGGTATATGCTGCTAATTCAGTGTAAAGTATGAGTATGTTTTTTTCTGATTTCACACTACTGATTTCTTGGGCCACTTTCTATAATTGTTGATTTATTCTTTAATCGAACAAAATATTTTTCAAAACAATTGTAAGACAACCATGATACTAAAACTGTTAAGCCCAAACATACTGCATATAGAATAATTTGCTGTATAGGATTATTGCTTATTTCAATGTTATAGGCATTGAATGATACTATTACAATAGCTATAATAATCATGTGATACATGTATATTCCGTAGGAGATATTACCTAACAATACAAATAATTTGTTTTCAAGCTTTAATATACTTTTAGGATTACACGATACATTTAAAATGATAATAAGAAAAAGTAACGACTGAACTAAAAACATGCCATCCTGTATTACTGCAGGCGTAAAATAAACACTTATTAGAATCAGAATAAAGGAAGCTAATAGTGAAATATTGTTTAATATAACTTTATAATACTTATCGTTATGAACACACCATGCTCCTATACCACCAATAGCCATACTCTCAAACTTCAAAGAGGCTACAAATGTTTTAAGATGCGATAAAGTTTCATTAGTGGGTTGCAACATTACACATAACTGTATAATTGCTTTAACTAAAACACATACAACAACTACGCCAAGCAAAACGGGCAAAAGTCGTTTACTCCATTTTACAAGCCAAGGCCAAATAAGATAAAACTGTTCTTCAACACCAATACTCCAAAGCTGTCCGATATGCGGTACCGGCTTGAAAAAAGAAAACGCAAGGTTCGGAAGAATAAGGATGTATAAAATTAAGTTAGACCAAAAATTTTCCTTAAAGAATTTTGTAAAATAACCGTGATCGAAAATTGTGAAATTAGGGAGTAAAAAAAATCCGATTGACATAATTAAGAAATACAATGGCCATATTCTTAAAATCCTACGCGTGTAAAACTTAACAATAGATATTGTATTTGTTTTCTCTTTTTCTTTTAGCAATAAATACGTAATTAAAAAGCCACTTAGTACAAAAAAGAAAACAACTCCGAGAGCTCCCAATTCAAAAACCAATTTATTCTCTTGCCATAAATTTGGTTTCAAATATTGTCCCTTCAGAAGCTCTATGTGTGTTATTACAACGGCAAGTGCTGCAAAAAAACGCAAACCATTTAGTCCGGGAAAATAAATATGTTGGTGCTCTTTTATAATTATTTTAATTTGAAATTAATTTTTCATCGTGCATTTCACCAATCACATTTTCACTACTCTTTTTTCTTTATATTCCATATAGCGGATTCTATTAAAGTAATACATCCATGCATACAGAAAAAAACCACTAAAGGTGTAATTACCTTGCCTTAATAACTGAATCGATATTAGTACCAGTAATGCGTTTGAAATCAACCAATACTCCTCATCCTCCTCTGCAGCCAGATTCTTTGCAACATAAAATTTAAATGTAAACATGAAGACAAACAAAACTCCCATGATGCCCAATTCAGAAATAATTCTTAAAAACATGGAGTTAGCATCAGCACTATTAAACTCATAAATACCACCTAAAAGGTAGTTTAATTTAAAGTTTTTATACGCTTGCTCATGAGATCCTAAACCACTTCCGAATAGCGGATTTTGCTTAAAGTTTTGTACTGCCACATGATAGTTATTGTATAACACAAAAGATGAACCATGAATTTGCGGGAGAATTTTACTTACTTTATACATTCTAACTCCAGTCTCCATGTTTCCTGATAATTCCTTTTCAACCAGAT
>CAYQDP010000165.1:0-6294 GCA_964416235.1 uncultured Flavobacteriaceae bacterium
TCTGAAATAGCAATAATGATTGCTATTACATATTTAATGGAACAGGCGATGAGTATGGGAATTCCAGTCAAGGGTGCAATCGCATTTGGAGAAATGAGTGTAGACAAAGCTGAACAAATCTTTTTTGGTCAACCATTGATAGACGCCTATCTACTTCAAGAAGATGTTTTTTATTATGGAGTGGTTGTACATAATACTGCTGAACAGAAGTTTACGAAACTTGCAAACAAGAGGTATTTTCAAGATGTCTCGACTCCATTAAAATCAGGAAACATTTCACACTATAATCTCAATTGGTTTAGTCAATTAATTAACGGAAGGCAAACAAATTATACTCTAAAAAAGAAGTTTGATAATTTGGTTAAAAAGCACAGGAATATAACATCCGGGCGGCCCCGCAGATACCTAGATAATACTATTCAGGTTTTTAACCTGATAAATAAAGAATAACTTCCGCTAACATCAGTTGACTGTCGAACACATAATTATAACAAAAAAGGAGAGTATAACTCTCCTTTTTTTATTCTTGAAAAATATATCTCTTTACTAATTCCTTCTATTTCATCGTTCGCACAATTTCTGTTAGCTCGGATTACAAATCCGCGCCAACAAGGTCTATGTTTCCTAAAATCAGAATATTTTTTTAGTAGGCAAAAAGAACAAATGATTTAGCAAATTCTCGTGTTTAATTGTATTTTTAAGTCTTAAATATAAAAGTCTCATAAGTACAAAACCTTAACAAAAGAAATGAACGCTAAAGACGTAAAATATAAAAAGGAAGAAAAAGATAGCTTTTTTTATACCGTTAACAAACGTGTAAACGATTATTTCGTTTCAAATGAAATCTCCAAAAAAACAAATGCTTTTGGTGTTTTTAAAGCTTTACTTTTTTTAGCGGCTTTTGCGGTTACCTATACTTTAATCCTCCGTGCAAATGGTAGTTCCGCTTTGCTATTAACTTGTTTCGCTTTATTAGGCTTTATTCAAATTTGTTTAGTGCTTAATCTCGGCCATGAAGGTGTACACAGTTCATTTTCCAATAACAGAATCATTAATCATCTTTTTACTTATACCTTCGATTTGTTAGGTTCTTCAGGCTATCTATGGAAAATGCGTCATGTTTATTCTCATCATCCTAATCCAATGGTACCGGAGCATGATGTGGATATTCAACAAACCGGTATGTTAACTTTTCAACCGCTTGAAAATCCTCCTCCAAGTTATAAATACCAAAAAATTTATGCTCCTCTACTCTATTGCTTATATTCTCTTAATGCTATTTTACGACGAGACTGGACCGATTTTTTCTCTTATAAAATCGGATCTAAAGAAGTTAAACACTCTACCGCGCAAGTAATTTCATTCATTGTTTCTAAAATTATTTATTTCAGCTATGCACTAGTCCTTCCGCTGGTTTTTTCGGGATGTAGCTGGTCAATTGTTTTATTAGGATTCTTTTTTATGCATGTTGTGGCGAGTTTAGCAGCGGCAACTGCATTATTTCCCGCTCATTTATATGAAGAGTCCATTTTTCCGGAGCCTGATAAAAATGGTGATATGTCTTCAACATGGGCCGAACATCAAATGAGTGTAACCATGGATTTTGGTACTAAATGGCCTTTTGCAAGTTTCTTTTTCGGAGGGATCAATTACCATGCGGTTCATCATTTGTTTCCTGCAATGGCGCATGTTCATTTTCCGGAAGTAAGAAAAATTATGGTAGAAACTGCAGCAGAATATAATATTCCATATCGCCACATGCCAACATTATCACAAGCCATGGTTTCTCACTGGAAATTACTTAGAAAGAATGGCGTTGCTCAATTGAATGAAATTTTTTAGAAGATCAACAAAAGCGCCACTCATCTGTTAGCGCGGATTTATTATCCGTACAATTGAAAAGTCATTTACAAAAAAGGAGAGTTAAAACTCTCCTTTTTTATTATTCTTGAAAAATATATTTCTTTACCACTTTACCTTCTGTTTCATCGTAGTGAACGATTTTCCAGAGTAATTGGTTAGCGGCTTCGTCGTGTAAAATTTGTATCCAATATTACTCTTCATCAAAAAATGAGGGCGTTAAAAAGAATACAGTATCTATAAATTGCAGGGAGCCTTCTTCAGTCAAAACATTTTCATCATGTAAGTCCTCAAAAATTATCCCTAAACCCGGATGATAATAATCGTTATCCTTTTTGTTTATAAAACCATTTGCTGCCAGAAACTCCTTGACATTACTTAGATTGGTTGTTTCAGTGGATTTTACAAATGGTTGCTTAACAACGGCAAACAAACTTTCATCTGAATGATAAAAACCTATTAATTCGTATGCTAGATGAGGAAAAAAGTAATTGTGTATTAAAAGGCTATTAAAATAATCCTCCCAATATTCATAAAAAATAGAATCATTAAGTTTCAGTACGAATTGCGGGTCAGAGTACTCGTAAATCTTTTGCTCAGCCCCTTCTCCAATGTATTTCGATTTATCGATTTCCTTAATCCAAAGTGAATGCGAATCGATATATTCAATTAAGATTTGCGTTTCCTGCTTTTTGAGGAACTTTGCTTTTTCAGATTCTGAAATTGCTTTCTTTTTTCCTCTAAGGTAGTTGGTGATTGTTTGGATAATTTTTCCATTCCTAACCGATCCATTTCCTGAAATGATATTCTGTAATTCATGTTTTAAAGACATTTATACAAAGTTACAATACTTTTACGATTATGTCAATAAGCCTATAATACGCCATTAAAACACATTTAAGAGTGTCTTTTGACTCCACAAATCCCAACAAAAAAGGAGAGCTTAACTCTCCTTTTTATTATTCTTGAAAAATATATTTCTTTACCACTTTACCTTCTGTTTCATCGTAGTGAACGATTTTCCATAGTAATTGATTAGCGGCTTCGTCGTGTAAAATTTGTATCCAATATTCCGGCTGACGTAAACGTAATATTTTTTCGTCCTTTAAAAAGTTAAATGAAAATTCGGTTTTACCGTCATTTACCACACAATTATGTGTCTTATCAAAATCAGGTGCCTTTGTGATATTGATTGTTTCGGTTGGTGCATTTTCGGCATGCCATTTGCCAATAAATTTATCAGCAGCTTCATATCCGGCTTGCTCTGTTGCAGTACCGTTTGTTTCTCCGTTAGCGGCATCCTTATTTCCGCATGCGCTTAATACAAGCACAGTAGCCAAAACATAAAATAATCTCATATAAAAGGGTTAAATAATTTTATATGAAATTAATAAAAGAATACGTTGCAACAAGTAAAAGAAGAAAAAGATTTAATTTTTCTTCATAAAAACCGCGCTGATAAAGGCAGTACTCACTGTAATGAATAAGAAGCTAAATAATTTAGCTGTAATCGCTTTAAACGCCGATAAGGCCGCAATATTCTCTTCAATGATTTTCGGATACATCTCAGGCTTAATCTTCGGGTTCTTCTTTAAAAACTCTAAATACTCGGCGCCATTATAGTACTGAATGGATAAGTCTTTCAGCTTCCATTCAAACTCGATGTATTGATAGATACTTAAAACAATCATAGCGATAGCGGCTACGGTCATCCCCACTGCCATCGCGTTTCGCCCGGCTATAAATCCACCCATATCTTTATCTCTCACCTGCTTTATGGCAATCACCATAAATGGAATAATGGCAAATACAGATAAGATGTGAGAATAATAAAAACCGAATTTAGTAAGCTGGTAACCGCCCAATACAATGATTAATTTGTAAATAATAACCAGTATGCTGTAGGCTAAACCTATATAAAGTACGCGTTTGTTCATTTTAATAATTAATCTTTAAAAAAGATTACCCATTCATACTAATTAAAAATTCTTCATTGGTTTGCGTTCTGCGCAAGCGGTCTTGTAAAAACTCCATCGCTTCCTGTGGTGTCATGTCTCCTAAGTGCTTTCTTAAAATCCATAAACGGCTTAACATGTCTTTCTCTAACAATAAATCATCGCGGCGTGTTGAACTTGCCAATAAATCTACCGCCGGATAAATTCTACGATTCGCTAATTTACGATCGAGTTGCAATTCCATGTTACCGGTTCCTTTAAACTCTTCGAAGATTACTTCATCCATTTTAGAACCTGTTTCTGTTAACGCGGTTGCGATAATAGTTAAAGAACCTCCGTTTTCAATTTTACGAGCAGCACCAAAGAAACGTTTTGGTTTGTGTAAGGCATTTGCATCCACACCACCGGTTAATACTTTACCGCTGGCAGGAGAAACGGTGTTATAAGCACGCGCTAAGCGGGTGATACTGTCTAATAAAATAACTACGTCATGTCCGCACTCTACTAATCGTTTTGATTTTTCCAATACAATGTTGGCAATCTTCACATGTTTTTCTGCAGGCTCATCGAATGTTGATGAAACAACTTCTGCTTTTACGCTGCGTGCCATGTCGGTAACCTCTTCCGGACGTTCATCGATTAATAAAATAATCAAATAAACTTCAGGATGATTGTAAGCGATAGCGTTTGCTACTTCTTTTAATAAAACGGTTTTACCGGTTTTTGGTTGCGCTACAATTAATCCACGCTGACCTTTACCAATGGGTGCAAACATATCGATGATACGTGTGCTCATGGTTTCTTGAGGATGACCGGTTAATTTTAATTTTTCATTCGGGAATAATGGTGTCAAATAATCAAACACCACGCGGTCACGCACGTAAGCAGGTTCGCGGCCGTTAATTTTATCTACTTTAATTAAAGGGAAATACTTTTCACCCTCACGCGGCGGACGAATTCCTCCACGAATCACATCACCGGTTTTTAATCCGAATAATTTTATCTGCGATTGAGAAACATAAACGTCATCAGGAGAGTTTAAATAGTTGTAATCCGAACTGCGCATGAAACCATAACCATCGGGCATGATTTCGAGTACACCTTCTGCAAAAACAATGTTATCCCAATTGTAATATACTTTCTCTGCTTTTTTATGCTCAACAGGCTCTTCATGCACTTCCGGCATTCCGGTAGTTTCAGCTTGTTGTACAGGCTCGGTAACGGCTGGTTCTTCTGTTTTTGTTTCTTCAACAACCGGCGCTGCTTCTTCTTCGGTAACAGGTTCAATGGAATCATCCACAATTGGATCTAACTTCACCGATTTACGCGGACGTTTACCGTCGCCGTCTCTCTTTTCGGGTTTAACGTCGCCTTTTTTACCGCTCAGTTTAGCAGCTAATTCAGGGTTCGCGTTTTGAGCATCAACAATTTTTAAAACGATGTCACCTTTATTCATGCCTTTGGTATCTATACCAAATTTTTTGGCAATGTCTTTGAGGTCTGACAATAAGCGATTGCTTAAATCCATTACTTGAAACATAGGATTAAGTAGATTAAATTAAGAGATTAATTATGTAATAATTTTTTTATACTAAATAGGGTTCTGATTTTTATGCCTCAAGATAATGGGGCATTCAGATATCGTAGTACAAGTATAAGGGATTTTTCTGAAATCCAAAAATTTTACCGAAAAATTGACGGTTTATTGAGTGATGCCTGTTAAATACTTACTTAACCAGGTGTTTTTAAGCGGCTTCTTCCACTCTGCCCATTGCAATGAGGAGTTAATGGTATTATCGTAAATCAATGTTTCGTTATTGATTTCACCGGATTGTAAAAGTTCAGTGATTTTGGAAGAATGTACCACAATCGGTTCTTCATTTTTATCATAAACAACCAATAAGCGATTTAATAATTCCATGTTAAAATGAATTTCCTGCTCTTTCACAAAACGCTGCAATTTATCGATGCTGCATCCGCTGGCGTTATAAGCACTTTCATCCACTTTAAAAATTAAAAGGCGCTTTTTGAAAATCTCAAATGAAGCTGCCAATTTAATTTCATGGGCGGTCCACCCATCAACAAAAGCTTTACAATTTAAAGTCAGCATGCTTAATTGCTCTTCACTAAGCTCTTTGCTAATAACGTATATCCAAACTCTTTCAGTCATGTTAAAATTTTGGGTTTGTACCCGTATAATTATGAGGTGTAATTTTCTTTAATTCATTTTTAATCTCAGCACTTACATTTAAAGTATCGATAAAAGCGTGCATCGATTCTCTTGTTACGTGTGTATTGGTGCGTGTTAAATCCTTTAAAGCTTCGTATGGTTTTGGATAACCTTCGCGACGTAAAATGGTTTGTACTGCTTCAGCAACCACTGCCCAATTATCTTCCAAATCCAATTCAAAAGCCTTTTCGTTTAAGATTAATTTATCTAATCCTTTTAAAATACTCTTAAATGAAATCAACATATGCG
>CAYQDP010000166.1:0-6286 GCA_964416235.1 uncultured Flavobacteriaceae bacterium
GTTAATTCTTTAGCCTTGTTAATTGCATTAGTAGATATATCAATTCCCGTTACCAAATGACCTTTGGCTCCAACGTATCGGGAAATGTTTCCGTTTCCGCAGCCTACATCCAGTACTTTTAATTTTTTAAGATCGTATTTGGAAATTATTGAATCAATGAATTCTAATCTTTTTAGATCTTCTATTCTAGTATAATTTACATTGTTAGTCATGACGTTATTTATTTAGAGTTAATATTTAAGAATTATGCGGTGTATGAATAAATGTTTTGTTAGCTGAAAATAAAGATGGAAATCCTTTAATTAGTTTATATAACATCAAGAGAATAGTTGTAGCAATACTTTGATAGTTATTCTTAACTAAATGTTTTGGAGATGCAATAATGAACGAAAACAAATAAAATGATATTAGCAGAGTAGTAGTATAGATAAAGAAGGTATTTTTACTTATAAACGCGAGTATAACAGAAATAGTAAGAGCAATTAACATATAAGCTCTTGGTAGAATAATTAATTGAATGGTTTTATTAAAGTAATCTAAGTTGCCATAGTGAAATAATTCGCCTAATCCGCTTAAAAAATATTTTCGCATGAAATAGAATTGCGATGAAATCCATCTTGTTCTTTGCTTTAGCATTACATCAGATGTGCTTACTTTTTCATCATATATAAGTGCATTATCAACATATTTTATTTTTATTTCATGTTCCAGAAGTTTTATCTCAAGCTCTTTATCAAATCCACCTACGGCATTAATGTCTTTCATTATGTCTTTAAAGAGATTATAATTAAATCCCATTCCGGATCCAATTAACCTAGATGATAGTCCAATTAATTGAGGGCCTTTACAAAATATGGTATTATTAATTTCTTCGCTAATCGCATCAACAATTGCAATATTTGTATTAATGTTTTTTGCGGTTCTATGACCTTGTACTGCTAAGTGACCTTCTAAAAACTCATAGGCTAATTTTAAAAGGAAGTCTTTCTCAATTATATTATCAGCATCCAAAATAACAACATTATCAAAGGAGTCAGGTAGTGAATTTAAAGCCGCATTAATTGCTTTTGCTTTGGTACTCTTTTCAAACTTTACTTCTAAAGTATTAATTGGCATTTGTCTTAGTTTATATAATGTCGAGCTCTGTAGTTTATCCGCAATAACAGTTATCTGATATTTTCCTACGGGATAGTTTTGTTTAAGAGCAGATTCTACCGTGGATAAAATAACTTGGTCTTCTTGGTAAGCGGGAATTAATACTGCAATTCTTGGAAGATTCTTCGCGTCATTGAACTTTCTATATCTTGATTTATATAGAAATAAACTTCCTAGAACAGAGTATATAAACATATATAATACTGTTATTGTGAAGTAAGCAATTAGCAGGTAGGCAATTAATTTTATTGTTGTATTTAGTGTTTCCATAATTAATAGTGTTATAGTTATTAATTACAATACTAAACTTGTGCCAGCAACTGAAACACGCTGTAATAACAAGATAATCAGTTAGATGGAGAGGATTTGGAATGCCTGGCCAAAGAAAATATTCCTAATTTGGGAAGAGTTGTGTCATAAAAAGAAAGGAATTCCTATTTATGGAATTAATTATTTGCTTTGAACCATAATTTTTCAGACACAAAAATGAAGGCAATACTGAAATAACAAATTATTGCAGATGGAAATTGAGTGAGTACGCTGTTTCCATAGCTTGCAGCCATAATTCCAATAACACCACAATAAAGTGCAATTAATTTTGTCCGATACTCTGCGTTGTTAATCTTCCATACTATATAACCACCTTTCAGAATTATATATAAAAAGAATAGTAAATAAAGAATAAGTCCTACTATTCCTGTTTCTGCCCAAATACGAACATATAAACTGTCGGTTTCAAAATGTGCAAGAAATGAGTTAGGACTAAAGCGTCTGCCCCAATCTCCTGCAGAGCCAATTCCTCCACCAAGAGGTTTGTCTACAAGATAAGCCTTAAGTTTTTTTTGATTTTGTAAGCGTACTTGAAATGATGCTTCATCAGATCCTTGAACAAAAGCAGTTCTTAATCTTCTAATATCATAATTGTTTTGCCCTATACTAGTAAAAGCAAGAATATAATATGCAGTTCCAATTAAAACAGATCCTAAAATAAGTACTTTGAAGTTTTTGCTCAAAACCAGATAGGCGAGAATTCCGGCACCAATAACAGCAAAGGCCCCCCTGGTTCCGGAGATTAAATAAGCATAAAAGAATAGAATGGCTAAAGAGATGTATAAAAGTTTTGTTAGAAATTTGTTGGGTTCGTTAATCATAATAATGCTAAACAAAGCGGCATGTGCCATCGCAGCACCAAACTGACCGGCATCGCTATAAAAAGAAAACACACGAAGTTGTCCAAATAAAATATGGGTGCGGGCATTATCCCCTTGATTCAACCACGCTTTATCAAATTGATCTAAATATCCTAGTTTTTGCGTGATGCCTTTTAAAGCGGCCAGCACCGAGATAAATAACCAAACTTTAATCATCCATTTTAAGTCAGATTTGCTATTGAATAAAAGAAAGCACAACGGAAATATTAAAAACATGTAAAGTGCTATCGCTCTCATTGCGTAAAACCATGCTTCAATTGACAATGTTTGCGGATTAAATATTTCTAAGACTATATATGCAAACCAAATTATTGGTAAAATATTAATCAATGCTCGAGCATTAGAAAAGTCCATTTTATTCCATCTGTTTATTATTAATGAGAGCCATGTTACTACAAGTAGAATATCTATGGTTAATCCAAATGGTCCACCAATATACCTGGTTAATCCAATTGCAAAAAATGACAAGATAAAACTTGTTTTTAAGGGTATTTTAGGAAATTTAAATGCCAGGATCAGATAAATCATTCCTAAGGCTGAAATAACGGCAAGAATCACAGCTGCCATACCTCCTTTTGCAAAAGCAATACCTAGAAAAAGTGCAAGTGCAAAGTATAACAAGATACGTCTCGTGCTTATACCATTAAACATATTCTGAATCAGCTTTAACATGCTTAAGGAATGGGTTTATAACGTAAACGTTTAGAATATTGCATGCCGCTTATAAAAATTTCCTTTATAGAAGTTTTAAAAGTCTTATTTAAATATTTAATACCTATGTAACAACCTGTAAGAGTTGTTAAAAAAGTTACTAATGCCACATATTTTAAAGGTAAGTTAAAATACAATACAATTAGGTCTAAAGTAACATTTACAAGAATCATAATACTCACTTTGTAAAAATTGTATTTCGGTTTGTTAATACAGTCTAATGTTATTCCGGTAAATCTGTCGAGCGGCAATATTAATCCGTAAACGCAGAAAATTTTAAATATTTCTGATGAATTTAAAAATGTTTTACCGCCTAATAATAGTATAAGATAATCGGAAAGAAAAAAACAACAAATCATTATAGGTAAATAAATAAAAGTTAAAGTTCCGGACAGGTTTTGAAACATTTCTTTTACTTTATTGTTTTCATTATTTACACTAAAGTAACTAAGTTTTGGCATTGCAACAGAAACTATACTTCGCAATAATATTTCGAAAGTCTCAGTTAATTTTAAGGGAATGCTATATAAAGCAGCTTGAGGCGAACCAGCCATTAAACCAATCAAAAAAGTGTCGGAACTCTTAAGTAAGTTTGTTCCAATTAAGGTCCCAAAGCTATATTTTCCAAAATGAATAAGTTCTAAAAATCTCTTTCTCTCAAAATATTTGATTTTGGAGATACTGCTAATCTTAAAAATAATTGTAAGCAGTGAAGTAATTAAATTTACAATTATATGAAGTAATACTAGTAAATCCAGACTGAAAGTGTATTTATAACTTAAAAAGTAAACACTAATTGCCATTATCATGTTTAGTGTTTTTAATGCTAAAATGGTAAGGAATTTACTAGATGCCTGTAATATAGATTGTGAAATAATAAAGGGTAAACTTGCGATAGAGAGCAATGGATAGTATTTAAGGAAATAATCATAAGAAGTTTCAATCCCTTTATATGTTATGATCAAATTCAAACCACAAATTATAAGAGTACTTATTAATGTAAAAATTATTCCAATTATCCAACCACCTGCAATATATTGGTTTTTTAATAAGGAATTTTTGTCGGAAGTATACCTAACTAATGCCGTGTGTATAAATCCTTGTCGCATCATCTCAAGGAGTGAAGATGCGGTTAAATATATAATCCATTTCCCATATGTGTTTAAATCAAGTGAGCGGGCTAAAATAGCAATCCCTATAAATCCGAGAATCGCATACGTTAAATTTCCAATAAGAGCGTAAATTGAATTTAGTTTTCCGGGCTCCTTCATTAGATGAGTTAAAATACGTTTCATAATATTGAGTTAATTTCGTCGCGACTTAATTTTTTATTAGAACTAAAATCGAACATTATCCATTTTTTAATAATTTTTCTTATAAAACCTCTTTTGGATGGTAGTTCGCCAATAATTGATTCTAGTGTATATAATTGAACCATGTTTAAAACACAGTAAATTGCATTCTTATAATTCTCTTTAAATACAGTTAAAGCGTTTTGATCTGATTCGCTCCATAATTTATCACCTCGGGTAATCAATAAATTTAAATCACAACTATTACCAAATAAAGAAGGCGCCATATATTGAGTAAGTGGAAATAACTCTACTATAATAATATCAAAATTGTTTATTTCAATTGACGATTGGGTGAAATCTTGAATGTTACAAATTTCCGCGTAATTTATTGCTTGATCATAAAACACTGTATCAATGTCGGTAATGATGTTTGAATTTTCATCTTCAGGCAAAAGCAATAGAACTTTTTTATTATTGCCACGTAGTACTTTTGCCAGCTTGTTTGCAATAAAAGTTTTGCCTTCATCCGTTCTCGAGCTGACTACGCTAACTATAAGAGGTCTGTTATTAGCTTTGGTTTTCTTTATTTCATATATTTTACTGGTAATCTTTAACATTAATTTATTTATTACACCATTTTTTAAAGAGTTAACGGTTGATTTACTAATTAGCGGTACGGCGCTTAAAACGGAAGTTTTTAAGATTGAATTGGCTTTTTCGGAAGTTTTTATTGTTTGATCAAGAAATTCTATCATTAATAATACAAGAATGATGATAATTATAGTAGCTAAACCACCTGAAATGATTATTAATTTCCTTTTATTAGGCTGTGGTTCATGTGGGAAATATGGTGAATCTACAACTTGAAGATTGGAACTCTTTTGTAAATTTTCCTCTCTTAATCTAGCTGCATTTAAGCTTGCTAAATTTGAAAGATATTCCTTTTCCGCTATCTCAATTTCCCGTTCCATTTTTCCAATGTTACTGCCCAACGGAGCGAAATGATCATAATTTTTGTCTACGTCATTCATCCTCTCTTCAAATATTTTCAATCGTGATTTAGATTCAACCTCCTTTATGGTATTTTCCAACCAAAGTGAAACAAGTTCTTTATACGAAATTCCTTCCTGAGAATGTAAACCGGTATAGTATAATCGCATTTTTTCATCTAACTGTTCCTTCAATAATTTTATTTCTGCATCCACCTTTTCTGTATTTGGTTTCGCATCTCCTTCGTTAAGTTGAATAAGTGTTTTCCGATAAATAAGCGTGTTTAACGAGTTTTTTAAATCCAAAACTTTATCAATTTCTTTCAGTTTATTTTGCATTATACCAAGTTTTTCTTCAATATTATTAATTGAAGAACGTGCGGCTTCGATTTTCATTCTTTCTTTATCAGTTTCATCGATTATATTCTCTCTTTTTTCTGATATAAATTTTGTTTGTTCGTAGTAGTTAATTACTCTGTTATCCGATCTGAATTCTTTTAATTGTTCTTCAGCTTTATTTAATTTAGCAAGAGATAGTTCTGTTTGTTCCTGGAAAAAGCGAACAATATTGTCTGTTTCACCTTTTTTTATGTTCCTATATTTATTAATTAGGACATCTGAGGCAAGTATCAAAACTTGTTGGCATACGCCCGGATCATTTGATTCAAATTCCATTTTCAACATATCGCTACTTCCCATTCTTGTTGAAGTGATTTCATCAATTGCATGAATACTGTAAAACTCTTCGGTTTCATTATTAAGTAGTCGGTAAATTAAATTTGTATCGTTTTGTTGTTTAAAGGCCAATAATGCTTTATAAGTATCTTCAATATTCGTTTTTTTGATTTTTTGTAAAATATTGTTCGGAATTATTTGATTAATTCTATCTAGATTAGCCTGACTTATAAACTTATTCGACTTGCCA
>CAYQDP010000167.1:0-6265 GCA_964416235.1 uncultured Flavobacteriaceae bacterium
CTCAGTATGCCCGTTTTTTAGCAATATTAATTTATAATCTTGGGCGAATAATAACGTATTCGGCATTGGGTGCATTATTTGGTTTGTTAGGTCAAGGGTTCGCTATTTTCGGTTTGCAGCAAATTTTATCCATTGTATTAGGGGTAATTATTCTTTTATCCGTGTTATTACCCGGTGATTTGTTTGCGCAGTTTTCTTTTACTTCCAAATTGCATCAACTCTTTTCTAAGTTAAAAATATCGCTCGGAAATTTATTTCAAAACAGAAGTATAAAAGCTTTGTTTTATATCGGACTTCTCAACGGTTTGCTGCCCTGCGGCTTAATATATATGGCAATTACCGGCGCTTTGGCCAGCGGATCGGTATTAAGTGGCACCTTGTTTATGGCATTGTTCGGATTAGGCACAGTGCCTGCTATGTTTTCAGTTGCATGGTTCGGAAATTTGATTTCAGTGAAGTTCAGATTGGGAATTACTAAAGCAATGCCTTATGTGGTTTCTGTTATGGCTGTTTTACTTATTTAAAGAGGAATGAATTTGGGAATCCCCTACATAAGTCCTAAAATGACGGAACAATGTCATACAGAAGCAACTGCACCCACTCAAAAAGTAGAATGCTGTCATAAATAATTAATACCTTTAAGGTAATGAATCTTATTTCAAAATATAATATACCTGTACCGCGCTACACCAGTTATCCCACTGTTCCGTTTTGGGATAAAACACCCACCATTGATGAATGGAAAAAACTTGTGAAAGATTGCTTTAATGCTACAAATAGTAAGGATGGCATCACTTTATATATTCACTTACCTTTTTGTGAGAGTTTATGTACGTATTGCGCCTGTAATACACGCATCACAGTTAATCACAAAGTGGAGGAACCCTATATCAACACTGTACTTAAAGAATGGGATTTATATCTGGAGCTTTTTAATGAAAAGCCTCTCATCAGAGAAATACATTTAGGCGGCGGAACGCCAACATTTTTTACAGCTGAAAATTTAAAGAAATTAATCCAGGGCATTTTGGATAAATCCAACGTAGCACCTAATGCAGAATTCAGTTTTGAAGCACATCCTGCTAATACGACCATTGGACATTTAATTACTTTATACCAATTAGGATTTAAGCGCATCAGTTTCGGTATTCAGGATTTTGATGATAAAGTACAAGACGCCATTAACCGTTATCAGTCGTTTGAAGAAGTAAAATCTATTGTTGATCAATGCCGCGCTGTAGGATATACATCAGTGAATTTTGATTTAGTGTATGGTTTGCCATTTCAGACCTATGCCAGCATGCTGGATACGGTAGAGAAGGTGATTGCATTAAAACCCGACCGCATTGCATTTTATAGTTACGCGCATGTGCCCTGGATAAAACCCGGACAACGCAAATTCACCGAGAAGGATTTACCGGTGGACGATGATAAACGCAAATTGTATGAATTAGGCAAAGAACTATTTTTGAAAAATGCATATAAAGAAGTAGGGATGGACCATTTCGCTTTGGAGAATGATGAATTGTTTGCGGCGATGAAGAACAAAAAATTACACCGCAATTTCATGGGTTATACCGCGAATTATACCGCTCTGTTAATCGGATTAGGTGTTTCATCCATCAGCGATACCTGGACCGGCTTTGCGCAGAACATTAAAACCGTAGAAGAATATCAGGAATGCATTAATAGCGGTGAGCTGGCCGTTACCCGCGGACATGTGTTGAATGAAGAGGATTTAATTTTACGTAAGCATATTTTAAACATCATGTGCCATTTGGAAACCAAATGGGATAAGCCCGAAACACAATGCGAAGCTTTGTACCAAGGCATAGAACGATTAACTGAATTGCAAAAAGACGGTTTAGTGGAAGTGCATCCGTATCATTTAAAAGTAACCGAAACAGGTAAAGCCTTTTTACGCAACATCTGCATGTGCATCGATGCGCGTTACTGGCGCAAAACCCCCGAAGCAAAAACATTCAGTTCAGCGGTTTAATTACTCATCCGCTGTATTCTTCAAGCTCATCAATAAACTATAAGCGCCTTTGGTAACAATAGGTTTGTTATTTAAGGTTTCACTATTGGTGATTTCGGTAAAGCCGTTTTCAGTTAAGCCGGTTTTTATTTCTTTCATTTCGTAATTACCTTTTCCGTTATCGATAAACACGTAAGTCTTGTTTTCAAAATTTACGATAGCTTCTTCTGTAATCACAAAGGCGTTATTAGTTACCACTTCCAACTCGGCATTCATGTACATGCCCGGCAATAAGGTTTTATCGTAATCATTAAAATGGCAATGCACCATCACGCTGCGTTCAGGGGATAAGTCCTGGCTGATTAAAATGATTTCAGCGGGATGTTTTTTCTCCGGTTCATTATTGGTATACGCCATTAATTTCTGTCCGATAAATAATTTATTCACGTCTTTTTCGAATACCGTTAAGCCTAAATGTATATCCGTCGGATTAATCAATTCAAAAATCACATCAGAAGGATTCACATATTTTCCAATATTGACGTTCACCTTTGATACAAAACCTTCAATCGGCGAATACACATTAACGCTTCTCGAAATGGTATTTTCATCCAAAGTCTCCGGATTTACACCAATGAGTTTTAGTTTTTCATACAACGACTTGGTGGCAATCTTTTGCGATTTGAAATCAGCTTCAGCTTGTTGCATTACTTTATCGCTGCTGGCTTTGCTCTGATTTAATTCTTTCTGACGTGCAAATTCTTTTTCTAAGTAATTCAATTTGGCCACAGAGGTGAGATAATCTTGCTGAATTTGTATGTACTGCGGATCTTCAATTACTGCAATCACTTCACCCTTTTTGATTTTTGTGCCCGGTAAAAGATGCGTTGATTTTAAATAACCTCCTAACGGTATGCTTACCGAGACAATGTTTTGCGGCGGCACTTCAATTTTACCGTTAACTTTTAATACGGAAGAGATGGAGCGGCGCTCTCCCATTGCGCTGCTGATGCCCGCATTGGCCATTTGTTTTTCGTTAAGGCTTACCATGGAGGGTGTGCCTGATTTTTCTTCTTCCTTTACTTCCGGTGCCGAGTTGCACGCGTTTAACAGTAAGGCAAGACTTAATAAGATTAATGAGTTTTTCATATTATTTGGATAATAAATAGTTTAAGTAAATGACTGCTTCGTTGTATTGTTTCACCGTATTGAGGTAATCGCTCTTCATGTTTAAAGATTGATTCATCAGCATGGCCCATTCAAGATAATTGATTTCTCCTTTTTGATAACGGGCGTTAGCGGCTTGGTCTATCAGTTGAGCATTCTTGTTGCCTTTTGTTTCAAAATAATTCAAGGTGCTTTTCAAATTCTGAATGCTGTTTACGGTTTTCAGGTATTCATTCTGCATACCTTTTAATTGCAGGCGGTAATTGTTTTCGCTAAGCAATTGTAAACCGCGCGCTGAATGGATGCGTGCTTTTTGCGCACCGAAAAAGAGTGGAATGCCTAAGCCAATCTGCGCCGACTGGAACCTTGCTGAGCCGGTATAGGTAATATTATCGGCACCGTTGCCAATCATGCTCATGTTGTTATAAGCAAAATTTAAATCCGGCAGCAGTTTCGATTTTTCCAATTTGGTATTCATGCGGCTGATGCGGTTTTGTTGCTCAAGCTGACGGATAAACGGATGTTGCTTGATGGCGGAAGTGTCTGCAGATACATTGACTTCCATGAAGAGAGTTCCGTTTTCCGGTAAAACTTTTTCATTGCTATTTAATAAAAGTTGAAATTCTAGAGTAGCCATCTCCAAATCTTGTTTAACCTGATTGGTCTGGGTGAGTATTTGTCCGCGCTGACTTTCAGCGGCAGCTTTCTCTAAAATATTATTCTCTCCTTTTTCAAAACGCAATTGCGCGGCGCTTACTACTTTTTCGTACACCGAATCAATATTCTGCAGCAGTTTTAATCTTTCCTGCAACAACAACAATTCATAATAAGCTAAACTAATGTTGCGTTTGAGTTCTGATTCTTTAACCGCCACATTCAATACACTGCTTTTCCATTCTTCATTCAGCAATGATTTCTGTCTGGCATACACCGTCGGGAAATTCATGCTTTGCGAAATGGAAATGCGGTTATCGTAATAAGCACTGTTGATTTGTCCGTATTCTCCATTAAGGGAAGTAGCAGGTAAATCTAGTCCGGTCTTCACCATCTTTTTCTGATACTCCGCTTTTAACTGTTCGTTTTTCACCTGCAGATTGTTTTTCAATCCCATATCAATGGCAGACTGCAAGGAAATTGTTTTTTGTCCGAATGAAGCCGCGCTAACTATTAACAGCAAAGCCATGATGGTTTTTCCGTTGAATAATTTGATATTTAGTTTTCTTTCGAACAGCATATATAAAATGGGTAAGACGAACAGCGTTAAGAAAGTTGCAATAAGTAAACCGCCTATTACAACGGTGGCCAACGGGCGTTGAACTTCAGCGCCGGCACCATTGCTGACTGCCATTGGTAAAAAACCTAATGAAGCCACAAAGGCTGTCATTAATACAGGGCGTAAACGCATGCGTGTTCCTTTCATGATGATTCTTAAATTGTTTTTATAACCTTCTTTTCTCAAGCGATTGAATTCAGCAATGAGCACAATTCCATTTAATACGGCCACGCCAAACAAGGCGATGAAACCAATACCCGCGCTGATGCTAAATGGCATGCCGCGCGAGTATAAAGCGAAGATGCCGCCAATAGCAGAAAGCGGAATGGCCGAGTAAATCAGCAGGCCGTGCTTAACTGAGTTAAAGGCGAAATAGAGCAGGAAGAAAATTAAAATCAAAGAAACAGGCACTGCAATTGATAAACGTTTCTTGGCCTGATTTAAATTTTCAAACGCACCGCCGTAAGTCGGGTAATATCCTGCAGGAAATTTGATTTGCTTCTCTACTTTGTCTTGCAATTCATGAACTATGCTTTGCACATCGCGGCCGCGCACATTAAATCCAACAATGATTCTGCGTTTCGCATCCTCACGTTGTATTTGATTCGGACCATCTTTTATTTCCACATTCGCTAATTGATAAAGCGGAATTTGTTGTCCTTCTTTTACAGGGATAAGAAGATTTTTAATATCATCGAGATTACTACGATTGTTTTGATTCAATCTCACCACTAAATCGAAGCGACGTTCACCTTCAAATACTAATCCACTGCTTTGTCCAGCAAAGGCTGAGTTGATGATTTTGTTGACATCACCGATATTTAATCCGTATTGTGCTATGGCATTGCGGTTATAATCAATGATGACCTGAGGCATCCCGGTTACAGCTTCAATGTAAATATCTTTAGCGCCATCTACAGTATTTACAATTTTACCCAGACGTGCAGCATAAGCAGCTAATGTATCTAAATTCTCTCCGAATATTTTACATACCACATCTTGTTTTGCACCGGTCATAAGTTCATTAAAACGCATTTGTACGGGATATTGAAAACTGTAAGTAACACCCGGTACTTCGGATAAAGCTTCATTCATTTTTTCGGCGAGCTCATTAAACGTACTCGCGCTGGTCCATTCGGATTTATCTTTTAATATCACCATCATATCAGCGGCATCCATTGGCATAGGATCGGTAGGAACTTCCCCGCTTCCGATTTTGGTGACTACTTTTTCTATTTCAGGAAATTTCGCCAGTAAAATCTTCACCGCCTTTTGCGTATTCTCAATACCTGTTTTTAAATTGCTGCCGGTTAATACCCGTGTCTCAACGGCAAAATCGCCTTCTTCGAGAGCAGGAATAAATTCTCCGCCTAATGACAATAAAGCAAAAATTGAGAGGCCAAACATGCCTATAACAATGCTTAAAACAATTTTAGGTTTGCTGATAACTTTAAAAAGTGAGGACGTATAAAACTGTTCTACTTTTTCCATCAGCTTATCGGAGAAGGTTTTGTTGTGATTGATTTTTTTGCTGAGGAAGAATGCACTCATCATGGGAATGTAAGTGAGGGAAAGAATAAACGCACCTAATAAAGCGAAAGCTACGGTTTGAGCCATAGGTTTAAACATTTTTCCTTCGATACCTTGTAGTGAGAATATTGGAAGGTATACAACAAGAATAATAATTTGTCCAAATACAGCGCTGTTCATCATTTTTCCGGCTGAATGATTCACCTGTTCATCCATTGTTTTCTGATCAATTTTATTGCTAGTGAAAAAGCGTTTGCTGTGTGTGAGCTGATGCATCACGGCTTCCACGATAATTACGGCTCCGTCAACAATCAAAC
>CAYQDP010000168.1:0-6253 GCA_964416235.1 uncultured Flavobacteriaceae bacterium
GATTAAGCAAGTGTGTTATTATGGCTTCGATACAATACCAATCCTTAAAATTGGAAGTTATGGTTGGTTGGGTATTATTGCTTTTCCTGCCTTAGCTTATGGAGTGATTAAATCTTTTTTGAAAAAAGACTTAGTCATTTTCACCGGACTATTTATGTTTTGTGCCTCTTCCTCCATGTATTTAAATTTTGTTAAGCCCGCAGTTGGTATAGTGGCCGATCGTTTTGCTTTTTTTTCATCCGCAGGAATTGCTATTGCAATCGTTGGATTATTATTTAATTATTTTAAATCAAAGGATTTGCCAAAGAATGTGAAGATTGGCGGTGTCGTTGTATTATTGTTGTTTTCATACTCTATCATAACTCGTGTAGCAGAGTGGAAAGATATTAATACAATTATAGATGCAGATGTTACTAAGTACCCAAATAATGCCTATTTGAACTACAAAAAAGGTATGCAAATTGTTAAGGAGGTTGAAAAGTTTGGAGCGCAAGCTACACCTGAACAGCGCAATGCAGCATTATCTATGGCACGTAAATGTTTGGAGAAGTCCATTGAGGTTGAACCCAATTATGCGAATTCTCGCAACTACTTATCTTATGTTCTTGTTTACCTTATAAATGATTTCAATGCAGCTCTACCACATATTAATGCGTCTTTAGCCTATAAGGAAAATCCTGAATTGTATTATTATAAAGGTATTGTTATGCGAGAAACCAATCGTAAAGACAGTGCCGAATATTATTTAAAGAAATGTATTGATATGGATATCGCTTTTTACAATGCGTATGGTTTGTTGATGTACGATTACAATTTAAATAAGCAATACGATAAAAGTTTGGCTATGTTCGAAGCGGCTTTAAATACTGAATTGGAAACAGAACCTATTTACCAGGGATTAGCCAAAACCTATGAAGCTATGGGGGATACTGCAAAGGCTAAAGAAAACTATCGATTGGTATTAAAAATCAATCCTGCTAACACAGAAGCTGCGCAAAAGTTAAAATAAGTTTTCCCCTCTCAAAGAATTATTTTTGACCTCCTTTATGGAATTTTAAAGAACCCTGCATCTCTATAGAAAAGTTTAATCTTAAAACTATAGATATGCAAACTACCAAAACCAAAAAATTCACCCACATCTTTGCAGTGGCAGCTATTACCGCCAGCGTTGTGGCTTGGATTACGCCTGCTTCGGTTTATCAGGCGGCCGCCGAAAATGATTTTATAAAATCATTAAAGAAAAAATTAACCGAGTATAATGCACACGTGCCTGAAGACCGCGTGTATCTGCAATTAGATAAACCTTTTTACCAACCCGGCGATGATATTTGGTTGGCGGCTTATGTTCGTGATGGTTTATCATTAAAGCCTTCGGATAAAAGTGACATCGTTCATGTGGAGTTAATCAGTCCGAAAGGAACCGTTGAGAAAAAAATCAACATTATTGCTAAAAACGGTAAAGCAGCCGGTGATTTTGCCTTAGATAAGGAAGCCTT
Source organism: uncultured Flavobacteriaceae bacterium (assembly GCA_964416235.1). Classification (GTDB taxonomy): domain Bacteria; phylum Bacteroidota; class Bacteroidia; order B-17B0; family Aurantibacillaceae; genus JAHEYG01. Next base: position 1,497 of record CAYQDP010000168.1, read on the forward strand.
AGGTGGTTTGTATAAAATCCGAGCCTATACCAATTGGATGAAAAATCAGGGCAACGAGAATTATTTCGAAAAAGAAATTCAGGTGCAGGATGTGGTATTGCCTAATCTGAAAATGAAACTAGATTTTGAAAAGAAAGCCTTTGGTGCCGGCGATGAAGTGATTGCGAAGCTGGAGTTGAATACCAATGAAAACAAGCCATTATCCGATTATAAAATAAAAGTAGTTGGTAATTTAAGCGGACAAAAATTTGTAGAGAAAGCGGATGTGACGGATGAGAATGGTATGCGCTATATCAAATTTAATTTGCCAAAGGATTTAAAAACCAATGATGGTTTATTAAATGTGATGATTGATTATAACGGAAGTACTGAAAGTATTTCGCGTTCTATTCCCATTGTATTAAATAAAATTGATTTTACTTTATTCCCTGAAGGTGGCGACATGTTATGCGGTATGCCTAACCGTGTAGCTTTTAAAGCGCTTAATGAATTCAATAAGCCTGCTGATGTAGAGGGTGAAGTTGTGGATGCTGAAGGAAATAAATTAACTTCTTTCTCAAGTTTTCATCAAGGTATGGGAGCCTTTAATATTACACCTGTTTTAGGGAAAGACTATTTTGTAAAAATCACAAAGCCGGAAGGTATTAAAGAAACTTACAAATTACCGGAAGGATTAAATCGTGGATATGCTCTGTCGGTCGACAATTCAAATCCCGGAGAAGTTACGGTGAATGTTAGCACAACTGAGAAGGAAGAGTTAGCGATTGTAGCGCAAATGCGCGGCAAATCTTACTATACCACTTTAGTAAATGCTAAACCGGGCAGCAACAAGTTTATTTTTTCTACAGAAAACTTTCCGGTAGGTGTGGCTCAAATAACTTTGTTTGATTCAAAAGGTATCGCACGCGCTGAGCGTTTAAGTTTTGTGAATAAAGATCGCCAATTAAAAATCTCTGTGGAGACAGAAAAAGAAAAGTATTTACCACGCGAGAAAGTGAAAATGACGATCACAGTTCGTGATGAAAAAGGATTACCAATGCCGGCTAATTTATCAATGTCGGTTGTAAATGATCAATTACTTTCGTTTGCAGATGATAAATCAGGCAATATATTATCTCAACTTTTATTGCAACAAGACATTAAAGAAAAAATCGAAGAACCTGCTTTTTATTTTAATAACAAAGAGCCAAAGGCTGATAAAGCTTTGGATTTTGTGATGATGACTTCAGGATGGCGTCGTTTTTCCTGGGAAAAAATATTGGAAGATGAATTACCTGTTATCAATTATTTAGGTGAGCGTGCCTTAATTGCCGGTACGGTTTATAACGGTGAGAACAGTACACCAATGGCCGGCGTAAAAGTAAAAGTTTATAATGGCGTGGAGGTAGAAACAGATGCTAACGGTAAATTCCTTTTAAAGAAGGTTGATTTAACCGCACCTGTTAGTTTATCTTTCAACAATGAAGGTTATTACACACAAACACAATATTTGTACGACTACAATCAAAACATGACTTTGTATATGTACAAGAAAAATTACAACTATGGTTATTACAAAAATCGCTCACGCACTAAATCTTCTTCAGTTCAGGATTGGGATGAATTAGCTGCTGTTCCTGTATCAGAAGCTTCCGGTGGAGCAGGCGAAGGAAAAGCAATGAGAATGGAAAAGGCTCCCGTTTTACCCGGTTCAGCATTAAAGAAGGGGAATGGTCCCGTTGGAAATGCAAAACCACAAGATATTATTGTGGCAGATCAAAAACGCGATAAAGATGTTGCGAAGGAAGAAGCAGCGAAAGTAGTTGCATCGAGTGTGGCCGATCGTCGTTTTGATAACAAGAAAAAGGCAGCCTTAGATGACATGGAATTTGAACAACAGCAACAGCAAATTCAAACGTATTACCGTGCCCGTGTTTACAACGCACCAAAATATGAGAGCCAGCAAAATGTAGAAACACGTACGGATTTCCGTAATACCATTTATTGGAATCCGAATGTAGAAGTAGGTTACAGTGGTAAAAAAACAATCGAGTTTTATACATCAGATGATATCACTTCGTTCCGTACAACTATCGAAGGATTAAGCAACGATGGTTCTATTGGTCGTACAGAGAAAAATTTCTTTACGCAATTACCTTTTGCCATGAGCACAAAGATTCCGGTGGAAGTGGCTACAGAAGATTTTGTTTCTATTCCGTTGACTTTAAAAAATAATACCAACGGACCTTTAGGTGGTGTGATTAGTATCACCGCTCCTGATGGATTAAAAGAATTGGCAACGATTCCTTCTGTACAAACGATTATGCCGGGTGCAGCAAAAACCATTTATTTAGATTATAAAGTATTAGATAAAATTGGTTACGGTGAATTTGTAATTGGTTTCAAAGCCTGCGGACTAGGTGATGAGTTCAAACAAAAAATTAAAATTGCGCCGAAGGGATTCCCTGTTCAAGCTTCTTTCTCAGGACAAGAAGTAGAGAAGGAATATACCTTTGAAGTGAATAAATTAGTGAATGGTTCATTAAAAGCAACTTTTACTGCTTTCCCGAATGTAGTGAGTGATTTAATGAAAGGTGTAGAGGGAATTTTACAAGAACCTTACGGTTGTTTCGAACAAACATCATGTACAGCTTATCCTAATGCCATGGTGTTAGATTATATGAACGCAACCGATAGTAAAGACACAAAAACATTATCGAAAGCAACCGATTTATTAAACCGTGGCTATAAACGTTTAACCACATTTGAAGCGAGCAACAAAGGTTACGAATGGTTTGGCGCTAATCCTGCACACGAAGGTTTAACAGCTTATGGTTTGATGGAATTTATGGATATGAAAAAAGCAGGACAGGATGTGGATGAGAAAATGTTGGATCGTACGGCTAAATGGTTAATGGGTCAGAAAGATGGCAAAGGTGGATTTGCAAGAGAGAAACACGCGTACCATGATTTCGGAAGAATCAGTGATGATGTATTGAACGGTTATATTGTGTATGCATTAAGTGAAGCGGGTTATACGGATATCAAAAAAGAATTTGAAACGGCTTATAACAAAGCAAAAGACACCAAAGATCCTTACTTAATGGCAATGGCAGCAAACGCAGCTTATTCTTTAAAAGATAACGCGAAAGGAAATGAAATGATGAATTTGTTATTGAACAAGCAAGATAAAGACGGAAGCTTTACAGGTTCAACACACAGTATTACGTATTCGCAAGGAAATTCTTTAACGATTGAAACGACTGCTTTAAGCATCATGGCGATTTTAAAGTCACAAGAGAAGAATGCAGGTGCATTAAGTAAAGCTGTACAGTTTTTAACGAGTACTCGCAGTGGCTCCGGTGTATTCAGCTCAACGCAAGGAACTATTTTAGCTTTGAAATCCTTAACTGAGTTTGCGAAGTTCAACAAGAAAACTACGGAAGACGGAACCATTGTTCTTTACATCGATGGTAAAAAAGTAGCAGAGAAAGAATATAAAGCGGGTGATAAAGGTGAAATTACTTTAGCAGGATTGGAAGAGCACATTAAAGGTGATGGCAAACATACTTTAAAAGTGAAGTATGTAGGTGTAAAAACGCCGCTTCCTTATTCAGTGGCTGTAAACTGGAGTACTTCTTTACCGAAGAGTGATAAAGAATGTGTGATTGATTTACAAACTAAATTGGCAAGCAATAAGGCGAATGTAGGTGAGACAGTACGTTTAACTTCTATCATCTCAAATAAGAAGAATGAAGAAGTACCAAGCACAATGGCGATTATCGGAATTCCTGCAGGATTTAGTGTACAACCATGGCAATTAAAAGAATTGCAAGAGAAAAAAGTGTTTGATTATTATGAAATCAAAGGCAACAACATCGCGATTTACTACCGTGGTATGGGACCAAAAGCCAGCAAAGAAATCAATTTGGATTTAAAAGCTGAAATGCCCGGTGTGTACGATGCGCCTGCTTCTACGGCTTACTTGTATTACATGAATGAATTCAAAACATGGACTGCTACTGATAAAGTAACCATCAGTAAATCGAATTCATAAAATGTCAGGTCGAGCGGAGTCGAGACCGGTTCAATTACATCTCGACTTCGCTCGATGTGACAGTACTAATAATAGAAAGTAGAGATGAGTAAAATTAAAGATATAATTAATTTGTGGTTAACCCCCTCCCGCTGCGCGGACTCCCCCTTAGCAGGGTGAGAGGCTGTTCGTTTCTAAAGATGCTTAATACTACCACGACTGAATTCTCCCCTGCTAAGGGGAGATGTCCGTAGGACAGAGGGGTTTGTAACAGAGGGGTTTAAATACTCGATATGACAGTACTAATAATAGAAAGTAGAGATGAATAAAATAGAAGAAATAATTAACCTGAGTTCCAAATTCGATGTCAGGTCGAGCGGAGTCGAGACCCGAATAAATTTTGCTTTCATACTATTACTTATTCTATTCATAAACTGCAAAATGAATGCAGTAGTTTTAAATAAAGATTCCCTCAAATCCAAGTACGATATCAATGACCCGCGCAATCCAAATTGTCCCTGTCACAAATACCAAAAGATAGCAGATGAAGAATATGAAAAATGGTTACGCCAGCAAAGTAAAGAGCAGGGAATAGCAATTAGTAAATTGGATACACGCGAGGATAAGTTAAAACGTAAAAGCATTTTTTCATTCACCAAACACAAAGCCAAAAGAAAAAGTAAAGCGCATCCGAAATTCAAAAAGCTCTTAGATATGAAACGCTATACGTTTTGGAACCGCG
>CAYQDP010000169.1:0-6252 GCA_964416235.1 uncultured Flavobacteriaceae bacterium
AAAGGCGCATATGAATATCCAAATCACAATAGCAACACTTAAAGCTTTAATACTAGTACTTACGCGGGCTAACCACGAAAAAACAAAAGAACCGGCAATACCCAAAAACTGAATAAGCAGAATGCTAATGATTAATGAAGATGTTTTGGTTTGTTCGTCGGGCCAAGTAATTTCTTTGCGTGCAAATAGCACAGCCATCACCATAACGGTTTGCACACCCATGTTATAAAAGAAATAAGCGTACAAAAATCGTTTTAATTTTTTCTGACGCATCGCTTGAAGTATAACCATTTTCAATTCAGAAAAACCTTTCGAGAAAATACTGTTTTTTTCGCCGCTACGGTGCCCCCCTACAACATTTGGCAATTTTGAAAAAGTGTATTGCGCGAAACCTATCCACCAAACACCCACCAATAGAAAAGAATATTTTGCAGGCCATTTTAAAACCATGATGGTTACAAGGCAAACAATCAACAATAACGAACTTCCGAAATATCCCATCGCAAAACCGCGGGCGCTTACCTTATCTTGATTTTCGGGAGAGGCTATTTCAGGTAAATATGAATTGTAGTAAACCAAGCTGCCCCAAAAGCCTATTGTTGCAAAAATAAAAGGAACAAAACTTAATTCGAGGTACTCTCGCTTAAAGAAGAATAAACCCATGCAGGATAAAGAACCCAAATAACAAAAGAATTGTAAAAAGCGTTTTTTATTGCCAAGATAATCAGCCACACCACTCAAAATTGGAACAATTAACACAACAATAAAAAGCGCGAATGAATAAACATAGGAATAAATTGTTGTGTTGTGAATCTCATATCCAAAAACATTTACTACATCGCCAATAAAATTCCGATCGGCATCGTGAGATGTAATGTATTCGTAATAATTTGGGAAAATAGCGGAAGTAATTACAAGAGGAAAAACAGAATTAGCCCAATCGTAAAAGGTCCAGGCCCTAATTGTTTGCTTATCATCTTTTTTAATTTCCATATTATTTTTTTACAATTTCAAATTCAACGCGTCGATTTTTAATGCGGCCTTCTTCGGTGTCATTCGACGCGATTGGCTGATCAGAACCATAACCTTTAAAATACATTTTATTTTGTACACCCTTCTTAATGAGATATTCAAATACTTCGCGCGCACGTTGTTCAGAAAGCTTTTGGTTTTTCTTTGTGCTTCCAATATTATCGCTATGTCCGCCAATTCTAATTTCCATGTGAGGATTTCTTAAAAGGTATTGAGCAAGTTTATTCAATTCGACATATGACTCGGATAATAAATAATATTTCCCTTCATCAAACACAATGTTTTTTAAAGTCACTTTCTCACCAACTTGAATATCCTTTTTTACCGTGAGTATGGAATCTTCTTCATTCTTTATGCTGGCAACATATTCAACGGCCACTTTTTCTCCGGGTGCACGCGTTAATTTCACATCATCCACAAAATAGTAAGCTTCCTTAAAACCTCGTTTCAAAATATTGATTCGAGGCAGTTCTTTATTGACATCATGAAAGAAATTACCAATGGTGAGGTATTTTTCACCGCCATCGGCCTTATATTTTCCGGAAATTTTAAACCATTGATAGCCGTTTACAAAACCGCCTTTTTTACAGATGGTATCAATAAGATTGGTTTTAACCGCATCGCCCTGACTATGATAACCTCCTTTGGAAAACAATGCTCCAAACGATTTAAGCATGGCATTACTCCAATAAGCCATTCTTACATACATTTCAAAATCATACACTGTTCCTCTGTGTAAGGGTTCTGCTAATCGAACTTGAGCAAATTCTTTGTATCGTTTTTGAAAACGTAAACCAATATAACCTTCACCAGAACGAGCACCGCGCTGTGCCGTTGTATCCTTCTCGGCCGGACCTTGATAAAAATCTACTGAAGCTATTTGAGTCCAAGGAATGGCCTGGCGGATGCTGGACGATTTTTTGCGATAATTTTCAAAGCTGCCATTTGGTACGAGGTTTTTCTCAGGTGGAGCATCCTGACCGTGTAAGAAGGTGATAACCAAACATAAATACGAAATAAATATGTATTTTAACCCTCTCATAATAAAACAAATATAACCTATATAAGGCTTTAAAAGCTTAAGCCAATAATTATTGTTTTTAACACTTGGATATTCAAAAAAATGCTGTACATTTGCAGTCCCAATTTTGGGATTGAATATTAAAAACGTATTATAATGGCAAATCACAAGTCGGCAATTAAGCGTATTCGTGCTAATAACTCTAAGCGTTTACATAACCGTTATTTCGCTAAAACAACTCGTACAGCAGTAAAAAAATTACGTACTTCCACAGCTAAAAAAGAAGCTGAGGCTTTGTTACCAAAAGTATCTGCTATGTTGGATAAGTTAGCAAAACGTAATGTTATCCATAAGAATAAGGCTGCGAACTTAAAATCGAAGTTAGCTAAGAAAGTTAACGCTATCAAGAAGTAGTATTTTACTATAAATCAAAGATATACAACCCTGACAGTTCACTAGATTGTCAGGGTTTTTATTTTTAACAAAAACGAAAGAAAAGCTTGGGCATTATAAAATTATTTCTATTTTTGCTCAGCTGTTTACTATTTAAATAAAACAACCCAAACTATGAATTCAAAATTTTTAAGGACACTAGGTGCCGGTTTATCAGTAGCTGTTGTATTGACAGGCTGTAATGGATTAGGCAAAATGATTAAGAAACAAAAAGACATTAGTTATAATGCTACTCCAAACCCAATCGAGATGCATGCTGATAGCATTCAATTTAGCGTAAGCGGTAAGTTTAACCCTAAATTGTTCGCTAAAAAAGTTACTATGACTATTACACCGGTATTGAAATACAATGGTGGTGAGAAGGCTTTAAAGCAAGTTGTTTTAGTTGGTGATAAAGCTACAGGAAGTGGTCAGAAAATCAGCTTCGATAAAGGTGGTTCATTCAGCTACACTTCAGAGAAGTTTTTATATGAGCCTGGAATGAAAGTGGGTAAGGTTGAATTACGCGCTCAAGGTCAGGTAAAGAAAAAAGTTAAAGATTTTGCTCCGGTTGAAATCGCTGACGCAACTATCGTAACTCCATTATTAGTTCGTAACGACGAAAAAGGAATTTACGGTAAAGATGCGTTTGTGAAAACAACTCCTGTAAATCAAGTTGCACATATTTATTATGTAATTAACCAATCAACTGTTCGTCCTGCTGAGATGAAGAGTGAAGAAATGAAAGCTGTACAAGATTTCTTGAAAGCTAACTTAAACAGTTCATGGTATGAGTTCAAAGGCATCAGCGTTTCTGCTTATGCTTCTCCGGATGGTGAAACTGAGAAGAACGAAAACTTAGCAAAAGATCGTGCTACTTCAGGTTCTAATGCCATGATGGGTGAATTCAAAAAAGACAAAAACAAAAATGTAACTTTTGGTAAAACAAAAGAACAATATGTTGTAGGTACAACTAAAGAAGATTGGGAAGGTTTCAAATCTTTAATGGAAGCTTCTACAATGGCTGATAAAGATTTAATCTTACGTGTTTTAACTATGTACTCTGATCCTAATCAGCGTCGTACTGAAATTAAAAACTTATCTAAAACTTATGTTGAGTTAGCAGAGAAAGTGTTACCAAAATTACGTCGTTCTGAAATCACTATTAACGTAGATAAAAAATCTCGTACTGATGAAATGATTTCTGCACTATGTACTTCTCATCCTGATAGCTTATCAGTTGAAGAGTTATTATATGGCGCTAATTTAACTAACGACATCAATACAAAAGTTCAAATCTACACTGCTGCTGAAAAGCAATATGGTTCAGATTGGAGAACTTCAAACAACTTAGGTGTTGCTTTATTAATGCAAAACAAAGTTTCTGAAGCTGGTGAAGCATTTAAACGTGCTTCTGCTAATGCTGCAGGTAACCCAATTGTAATGAATAACCTTGGTATCATTGAAGCTAAAAACGGTAACCGTACAGCTGCAATGGATTTATACAACAAAGCTAGCGGTGCTGGTTCTGAAGTAAATTATAACAAAGGTATTATTCAAATCCGTGATGCTAAATACAGCGATGCAGTATCTAGCTTCGGTTCTTACAATGGATTTAACAAAGCTTTAGCTCAATTATTAGCCGGTTCTTCTGATGCTGTTAACGCAACAATTGACGGAAGCAACGAAAAAGGAATGGCATTAAGCTATTACTTAAAAGCTGTTGCTGCTGCTCGTCGTAACAATACATCTGAAGTATTAATGAATTTAAAGACTGCTATTGAAATGGACGGTACTTTAAAGCAAGCTGCTAAAGATGATGCTGAATTTGTAAAATTACGTGCTGAAGGTGGTTTCACTTCTTTAGTAAACTAATTTTAAATCATCATATTTTTAAAAAGCCCCGCAAATGCGGGGCTTTTTGCTTTAATTAAGTTTTCATTAGGCAGAATACTAATATAGGTGTGTGAAATGCTTATTCGGATTATCTAATGGTTTGCATTATGAATTATAGTTTTGTAATTTTATTTAACCAATATTATCACTATGAAAAAAATCATTTGCTTATTATCAGTTGTGTTAATTGCCTTATCTGCTTGTAACAAAAAAACAGACTGTGGGGTTAAAATTAAATGTAAAGATCAAAACGGAAACAATGTTGATAACGCCAGGGTTGAACTGTATGCTACAGTGAAAAATGACAAAAGCAGTTCATTTATTGCGGATATTAAAGCAAGCGGAGTTACAGACGGTAATGGTGAGAGTAATTTTATTTTCAAGCTTCCGGCAATTTATGATGTAAAAGTTACGTCAGGCACTAAAACCAAGACATCTATTGTTAAGTTAGAAGAAGGAAAAACTGTAATGGAAGAAATTACAATAGATTAATACTAATTGAACATATTTTAAATAAAAAAGCCTTTCTAATCGAAAGGCTTTTTTATTTGGTAGCGGAGACGGGAGTTGAACCCGTGACCTCAGGGTTATGAATCCTGCGCTCTAACCATCTGAGCTACCCCGCCATTTAGGGCTGCAAATATACTATTTTTTATATGCCCCAAAAATTAGAAGCGTAAAAGCCGCAAAATTATTAGAAAAGCTAAATCCCATCTACTTGGTTTTCATTTACTTAATTTAAATATAAGTTCTTCCGTGTAAAATAATTTTTAAGGCTTTCCTTTTATTTAGTAAAAGCAATTGCGGGACAAAAAAAATTTTCTATATTTCAAAAAAAATTGGTGCTATGTCGAAGAAAAAGAAGGTTTCGTCAGGAAAAAGCAGGGTAAAATCAGCTTCAAAACCCGCTAAGAAAAAAGCGGCTAAGCCAGCAAAAGCAGCGTCTAAAAAGAAGGTTGCTAAAAAAGCTGTTGCAAAACCAAAAGCTAAGCCGGTAAAGGCTGCTAAAAAAACTGCAAAGCCCGCAAAAAAGGTTGTGGCTAAAAAAGCTGCGCCAAAAAAAACTGCTAAGGCTGCACCAAAAGCATCTCAAAAAGATTTTAAAAATAAAACGATAGTTAAAGGTTCAATAAAAGAATATTCGAAACCGGTTGAGGAAATTAAAAATCCGGTTCTTCTGAAAAAAGAAGACAAACCCATTCCTGAATTTAAACCAATTATTAAAACAACCGTTAAAGAAGAAGTAAAACAAAAGGATAATTTCCCTACAGCATTAAAAAGCACAAGCACTAATTCTTTTTTATCAGGAGCAAAAAAAAATGAAGCCTATTCGGTAAAACCCGAAAAAGAACCTGCCGGAAAATTCGAAATTGAAATGGTTATCCGCGCATCAGCCGAATTACTTTATGAATTCCTTGTAACACCAAGCGGATTATCAGAATGGTTTTGTGACGATGTGAATATCCGCAATGGCATTTATACTTTTATCTGGGACGGGCAAATGCAACAAGCTCGCCTTTTAAAAACTATTGAAGAGCAATTAGTGCGTTATCAGTGGGTTGAAAAAACAGACGGAAGTTACTTTGAATTCAAAATTCAAAAAGACGAATTAACAAACGATATTTCTTTAATCATCACCGATTTTGCTGCCGACAAAGGCGAACAAGAATCATCTAAACTACTTTGGCAAAGTCAAATCGATAAATTGCTCCATGTAATGGGCTCTTATTTCTAATATTATTTTTTGTAATTTCAACCCTGAAGAAATCCACTTCAGGGTTTTTTATTTTATCATGAAAAAAATTTCCATTTTGCTTTTTTTGGCAACAGCCATTTCTAATGCTCAAACCATTTCAGAATCGAACTTAAAA
>CAYQDP010000170.1:0-6108 GCA_964416235.1 uncultured Flavobacteriaceae bacterium
GTTATGTCTTGTGGCGCAAAAGAGTGGAGGCATGTTCTACCAAACATTTACAAACAAGACAATCAGGCATCAACCGTTTTAAAAGCAAATTGCAACGCAGCATTTCTAACAATAAAATAACAAAACGATAAATGAACAAGCAGATTAACCTTAAAGACATCTTAAATTACGAGCAGCGCTATCGTACTACATTTATTAACTCCCTGGGCGGTTTTAAAAGTACAGCGCTCATAGGTAGTAGGGGTGGCGACGGTTATACCAACCTTGCCATATTTAATTCATTTTTTCATGTGGGAGCCAACCCGCCTTATTTTGGATTTGTGGTTCGTCCTGATTCGGTGGATCGTCACACCTTGAGTAATATCATGGATAGCAAGGAATTTACCGTAAATCATGTAGCAGAAAGTTTTTATGCAAAAGCACATCAAACTTCGGCTCGCTATGAAAAAGAAATTTCAGAATTTGATGCGGTAGGATTAACAGAGGAATTTGTGAACGGAAACTATGTTCCCTATGTAAAAGAAAGTCGCGTTAAAATTTACGCCACCTTTTCTCAGCGTATTGATGTAAGTGTCAATAATACCATTATCATCATTGCAAAAATTAAGGAAGTGATTTTACCGCAAGATTGTATCGGTGAAGATGGGTACGTGGATTTAAATAAGGCGGGTAGTGTTACAACAGCCGGACTTGATAGTTATTTTGTAAGTAAACCACTGGAGCGTTTACCTTACGCCAAGCCTCAGCAATTTCAAAAAGTAGCATAAAAAAGCCGGAGTGCAACATCTCCGGCTTAAATTTTCCCGTATCCCGGCAGTGCTTCAGCTTAGCCGTCGGTTAGTGGTTATAAGTATTGATTCAAATGTAGAACCCATTTATTAAGCCAATGTTACGATAGTGTGCTCAAATGATTTTCTCAGCTGTAATTATCAACAAAAAAATGTCTTTTCAACACGCAAGTAAAATCTTAACTTTATTCACCATAAATAAATGATATGCAAAGTCTGGTTAAAACAATCATTATACTTTTATTTACAGTTATTGTAATACCAATTGTCAGTTTATATTTTGATGAACCTCTCAACGATTTGCAAAAGCAAACACTTACGCAATTATCGTATATGGCTTTAGGCGCGGCATTACTTTGTTTTACGGTAAGCACAGCCACCGGCAATTGCAGTCAGGTTGATAAATTGTGGAGTGTACTTCCTATTATCTACGTGTGGTACATGGCCTACAAAGGTAATTTTGATGCCCGCTTAAATTTAATGGCGATACTTGCTACCATATGGGGCGCGCGCTTGACGTATAATTTTAGCAGACGTGGCGCTTACAGTTGGAAATTCTGGAGCGGAGAAGAAGATTATCGTTGGGCGGTGTTGCGTGAAAATCCGGCGCTAAAAGGAAAAGTAAGATGGACTTTATTTAATTTGTTTTTTATTTCCTTGTATCAGAATGCGCTCATTTTAGCATTCACCTTACCGATGCTTATTTTATTTAAATCACCCGGAACAGCGATTTCAGTTGGAGAGATAGGGTTAGCCATACTCTTTATATTGTTTGTGGTGATGGAAACCGTAGCCGATCAACAACAATGGAATTATCAGAATAAAAAACATGCACTGCTCAAACAAGGAAAAAAACTAGAAGGAGAATACGCTCTAGGTTTTGTGCATACAGGATTATGGGCTAAAGTAAGACATCCGAATTACGCGGCCGAGCAAAGCATCTGGATTGTATTTTATTTGTTTGGCGTTTTAGCATCCGGACAAATCATTAATTGGAGTATGGCCGGCTGTTTATTATTATTAATTTTATTTCAAGGCAGTTCCGATTTTTCGGAAGGCATTTCAGCGAATAAATACCCGACGTACAAGGATTATCAGAAAAGAGTCGGAAGATTTTTTCCTAAGTTGTTTTGAAATTTTTCTCTGTCATAAAAATCCTTTCTGTACTAAAGATCCCCTCTGTCACTTCGTGACATTTTCGCTTTAACAAGGGGAAAGGCTGTCGTGGTAGATTAATCTTCTTTACTAAAATTTAAACATGGTTAAAATGTATAAGCTGTCGTTGTGTAGCATGTAGCTATAGCACACGTCTGCTTCTCCCCCCTGTGGGGGGGAGATGTCGCGCAGCGACAGAGGGGGGAGAAAACCCTGTAAAATAAGTTCACTTTCTAAGGTATAAACACACATTCTATAATTTGTAGCAAGACTTTATTTAGTACGCGAATAATTTTGAGAGGTGATGAAGAGAACAACTTACAGACCTTATTTGAAAGAATACAGAAAGGAGCTGCGTCATAACGCGACACCAGCCGAGCGTATGCTGTGGAAGTATTTAAAAAATTCTCAACTCGAGGGAAGAAAATTTCGCAGGCAATATAGTTTTGGAAATCATATTGTCGATTTTTATTGTCCTTCCGAAAAATTGGCTATTGAATTAGATGGCGCGCATCATTTTACTGTTGCCGGAATGGAATCGGATATAAAGCGTGATGCAGAATTATTACTTCACGGTATCAGAACAATAAGAATTGAAAACGAACATGTGTTTAAAAATACAGATACTGTTTTGAGTTTAATTAAATCTTATTTTCTGATCCCCTCTGTCCAAAAGATCCCCTCTGTCACTTCGTGACATCTCCCCTTTAGCAAGGGGAGAGGCAGTCATGGTAGATTAATTTGCCGTGCAAAAAATTATGCATGGTTTTAAATGTATGAGCAGTCGTAAAGTAGTATGTTGCTATAGCACACTACAGCTTCTCCCCCCTGTGAGGGGGAGATGTCCGAAGGACAGTGGGGGGGGATGGGGAGGGAGAGAATTTATTCCCCCTCACAATGATGCATATGCTTCATGTACTGCGCATGCCGGTGCTTACCGTACTTATTAAACTCTGTGCTACCTAAAGTAGCAAACAATATTCCGAAGGTGAGTCCGGCGCTGGCCAGACCAATTAAAAATTTATAGCCTTTTTTCATAGTGATTAATTTTGTGGGTTTGTATTCTCTTCTTTCTTGTTGGAGGTATGACAACCGTTATGGTAACAGTGACCGTGCATGTGGTTCATTTTGTTTTTGAACTCACCATACTCCTCCTCACTCATGTTACGGATTTTATCCGTGTAAGCCATTTGCATCATAGGGCGGGCATACCAGAACATCCGGCGCCAGAATAGCATTCGCATAATACCACCGATGATGAAAAAGAATAACATCGTTTTTAAAAGCAAAAACGGTGCGAAAAACAAGGCGGTACCAATTAACGCGCCGCCTACTACTGATTTAATGATTCCTCTGTTCATTTTATATTTTGTTTATACAGAGGAAGACGAAACACATTTACGTTTACTTTAAACTAAATGCGCTTTTAGCATTCCTTAACAATTACGGTTACCGTAACGTTCTTTTAAACGCTGTTTAAATTCTTCACGCTCTTCAGGACTCATGTTCTCAAACTTCTCCTTCCAGCGACGCCCACGCCCACGGCCCGGACCGCCATTCATTTTGAAACCGCCGAATAAAATTTTACATAATATAAGTAAGCCCAGCGCTTGCCAGAAACCTAAATGACCCACGTGAATAAGATCAGGGAGAATGGCATTCCATAGTACCATCACCAAATACGTGATACCCAAAACACCGGCTACCGCCAAGAGTGTAAAGCCAATACCTTTGGCAATTTTTTTAGGGAGAGAAGAGTTGTTGTTCATGATCAATTATTTTAAGTAGTTATAAATTCTTCGTAGAGCGCGTTCAGGCGTGCGCGTAAATGTTTTACCGCATAGCCTTTGCGACTGATTATAGTTTTAAGGTTTTCGTTAGTGCTATCTGCAATTTGTTGCAGACTTTCATCCTCCAGTTCATTCCGCACAAACACCTCGCGTTGATTAGCCGGCAATTCATCCAAAGCTTTTAGAAGCTCATCCCAAAACAGATTTTTAAACTGTTTGAGTTCGGGGTGATGCGTATCATCGGCTAAGAGGATATCTTTAATGTTTATTTCACCCTCTTCATTTTCGTAGCTGTAATCCTCGATGGCATCATCTTTCTTTTTGCGGTAGAAATCCGTGACGCGGTTACGTGCCACCTGATACAACCAGCCGCTCACACTTTCCAGTTCATCTAAATTACTGAGTTGAGAAAAGCGGTACCACACATCCTGCAGCAAATCCTCCGCATCCTCGTTAGAGTTTACTTTAGAGCGGATGAACCCAAAGAGCCTTTGCCCATAGGTTTTAATGGTATCGGATATGCCTTTCTTTTGTTCCAGACTAATGGCCTTTGCCTTCACATTAAAGGTAGACGAAACAAATGACTTTTTACTTTAAATAAAATGCGATTTTTTTGAAATTAGTAAATTAAATAGCGAAGTAACACTTTTAATTTTTCTTATAGTCTTTAATGGCGGAGTTTAAGCTGCCAAATCCGATTTTCGCTAATTCTTCGATGGATAAATCCTTAATTGCTTTTTCTGCATTTATTAGAACAAAATTCAAGAATGAGGCATCGTCATCTAGGCCACTTAAATCTAATAAATCTATATCTGTTGTTTTATGGTCTGTATAATCTAATACTATATCTTCACTAGAGTATAAGTTTTCAGCTGTTTGAATTGCTTCATCTAGAGATGCTGCATTAATTGTAACCTCTCTAGTTAATGTTTCTCTTATTTCAATATTAAATTTTTTCATTATCGTGTTTTTTTGTAGTTGCCCCTTCCTGCGAACTCAATAATTCCTTTATCCCTCAGAATCTGTAGTTGTTGCCTGATTTTATCTTTAATAAAGTTATTATTGGGATATTTTAACTTCAGTTTCGTCTCAAATTTATAAATGTCGTCCAGTGAAAACGAGTCATTTTTAATGGAATCAATACAGCTCATAATTTCCAAAACCCAACCCTTAGCTTCTTTTGATTTATCCCGAATGAAAAGCGTTTTTTTAAATGATTCTTTTACTGTTTCAGTATCTATAGTTTGAGCATTTTTCACTATAAATACTTTTCCGCTATCCGTCACTTTCGATAAATCAATATTACAGCCAACCCAACCAGCTCTTTTTGCTGTATGTGCTAAAGCAGGCCTTTTAATGATGATATCTGGTGTGAAAAATTGTTTTGGGATAATAAGAAAATTATTGACCGTCCATTGTTTTGTATAAGTAAGAAAGAAAAAATTCGGATTGTTTTCTGATTTAATTCTTTCTATCATTGTTGAGTAAGCACCATCATTAATTGTTTTAGATAGTTTTCCTACTTTACTCTTAAGTTCAAATTCTTCACTACATTTTTTACAGTAGAAATCTGCAACAGGCCGATTGTTTTCAAACTCATTTAAAGGCAAGGCCCCACACGAAGGACAATACGAATTGCGTAAAACCCAATCTTCTGATAAACACCTAATGATTTGGGAATTACTTTTATACCCTGCCGCTAAATTTTTATTGAATGATAAATTCATTGTTGCCTTACTCTAAAGTAACTGGATATTAAAGCTACTTCTTTACGATTTAAAATTCAGCTACATTTTATAGCAAATTCCAACGAAATGGCTTAATTTACTAACAATAGGATTCATGAATTAAAGGGCTAATTATATCATAGTAATAAATTTAATTTGGAGGGCCATAGTATTGTATTGCGCCTTCTTTGTCAAGTTCAGTAATTAATAACTCCGGTGATCCTGCATCTGCACAAAGGTAATGCATAACTGATTTTGAATCATAGTTTGTTATTGGATTAAGTGTCCCTTTTTCTGGGTATTTTCTGCAGTTTTGGGGCGATTCAGAACGCATATGCTCATGTCTGAAACCTAAAATGTGGCCAATTTCATGGCGGAGTATGCCCGTTGTGCTCGCGGAAGTAAGAAAATACTGAGGGGTAATTATTACTTTTCTCTCTTCTATTTTGTCATATGGAAAAAAAGCAGAGGCTATTAGTGAAGTAAATGGATTATTAATAAAGTTAATCGAGAAGGTAAGATTTTCATTTCCACATTCTAAATTTGAATTATCGTATTCGGATAAATACTTAAATTTTATATTACACGTTTTTTCCCAGTCGCTTGTAGCGGCTGCGATTTCATTTTTTACTTGTAGATAATGGTCTT
>CAYQDP010000171.1:0-6105 GCA_964416235.1 uncultured Flavobacteriaceae bacterium
ATAAGTGGGAAGAACTCACTGCGAAAATGGGATACTGGGTAAACATGAACGACCCTTACATCACTTACGATAACAAATATATTGAGAGCGTTTGGTGGTTGTTGCAGAATCTTTACAAGAAAAATTTATTGTACAAAGGCTACACCATTCAACCTTACTCACCGGCAGCCGGTACAGGATTATCTTCACACGAATTAAATCAGCCGGGTTGTTACCGCGATGTGAAAGACAGAACAGCCACTGTAATGTTTAAGGTAAGAAAAGGAAACAAGTGGGAAAAACTGCTTAGTGAAAAAGGAATTGCTAATGACGCTTTCACTGATGATGTGTTCTTTTTAGCATGGACTACTACTCCTTGGACTTTGCCTTCTAATACAGCTCTTGCTGTTGGTAAAGAAATTCAATATGTTTTTGCAAAAACACGACACCCATTTAATACTGACAAACTCATAACAGTAATACTAGCATCAGACCTATTGCTAAAGTACTTTCCATCACCAACTGAAATTAAACTTTCAGATTATAAGCCTGGTGACAAAAAAATCGGTTATGAATTAATTACATGGAAGTCTAAAGACGGTTTCGTGGATAAAGACACCCCCTTAACACTTTCAGAAGTATTAGGTTCTGATTTAGCAGGCATCCATTACGATCAGTTATTGCCATTTGCAGAACCTGAAGGAAATGCATTTAAAGTATTAGTTGGCGATTTCGTGACTACTACCGATGGTACAGGTATCGTTCATATTGCGCCGAGCTTTGGTGCGGATGACTTTAGAGTGGCGAAACAAAACAACGTTGGTGCATTGACGCTTGTTGACAAACGCGGTAAATTTTTACCGGAAGTGCAAGATGGTATTTTTCTTTACGGGGAAGAATATGTGAAAGAAGCGTATTACACCGAAGAAGAAAAGAAAGCTGAATTTGAAAAGCAGAAAAAAATATTAGAAGCCAACGGAAAAATTAAAGATTTAAAAGTTTACCTAAGCGTAGATGAACGTATCGTTTTAAAATTACAGGAAGAAGGTAAATTATTTAAGAAAGAAACCTACGAACACAGTTATCCGCATTGCTGGAGAACTGATAAACCGGTTTTATATTATCCATTGGATTCTTGGTTCATCAAATCAACGGAGGCAAAAGACCGCATGATTGAATTGAACAAAACTATTAACTGGAAACCTGAAGCAACAGGAACCGGTCGTTTTGGTAACTGGTTAGAAAACCTGAATGATTGGAATTTATCACGCTCGCGTTTCTGGGGTATTCCAATTCCAATCTGGACCAGCGAAGATAAAACAGAACAGATTTGCATTGGCTCAGCAGAAGAATTACAAAAAGAAATTGCAAATGCACTGGCAAAAGGTGTAATGAATGATAATCCGCTTGCGAAATACAAAGTGGGCGATATGAGTAAAGAAAACTACGATACGTTTGATTTACACAAACCTTATGCCGATACCATTGTATTAGAGAAAAACGGAAAAAAATTATTCCGCGAACCGGATTTGATTGACGTGTGGTTTGACAGTGGCGCTATGCCATACGCGCAATTGCACTACCCTTTTGAAAATAAAGAATTAATTGCTACCGGAATTTCTCCCCTCTCCTCGGGGAGAGGGGTCGGGGGTGAGGGCAAAAGCGCAGCTTTTCCTGCCGATTTCATTGCGGAAGGTGTTGATCAAACCCGTGGCTGGTTCTTTACCTTACACGCTATCGCAACCATGAATTTTGATTCGGTAGCCTACAAAAATGTAGTGAGTAACGGATTAGTATTAGATAAGAACGGAAACAAAATGAGTAAGCGTTTAGGTAACGCTGTGGATCCGTTTGACACTTTAGAAAAATTTGGTGCAGATGCTACTCGCTGGTACATGATTGCCAATGCAGCACCTTGGGATAATTTGAAATTCGACATTGAAGGCATCAGCGAAGTTCAACGTCAACTATTCGGAACGTTATATAATACTTATGGTTTTTACGCCTTATACGCGAATGTTGACGGATTTTTGGTTGATGAAAATAATATTGTTCCGGTTAAAGACCGTCAGGAATTAGATCGCTGGATACTATCAAAATTACACAGCTTAATAAAAGAAGTTACTGAGCAGTACGAAAACTTTGAACCTCATCGTGCAGCACGTTGCATAGAAGAATTTGTTGACGAGCATTTAAGTAATTGGTATGTGCGTTTAAGTCGTCGACGTTTCTGGAAAGGTGAAATGAGCACCGACAAAAAAGCAGCTTATGAAACTTTACACGAGTGTTTAACAGTAGTTGCTCAATTAATGAGTCCGATTTCTCCTTTCTTTGGAGAATGGTTATATCAAAATTTAAGCGCGCGGGTTCGCGATAACGCAATTAAAAACAAGACTGCTCTTCGCTTTGAATCGGTGCATTTAACAGAATTCGTTAAAGCAGAAGAAAAAATTATTGATGTGAATTTAGAGCAGCGTATGGAGTTGGCTCAAAAAATTTCATCCATGATTTTATCGATACGTAAAAAAGAAAACTTACGTGTTCGTCAGCCCCTACAAAAAATTCAAATTCCGATTTTAGACAAAGACACGCAAACTAAAATTGAAGCGGTAAAAGATTTAATTTTAGCTGAAGTAAATGTGAAGGAAATTGAATTTGTGGATGAAAGCAAAACACAAATTATAAAAAACCTAAAGCTGAATTTTAAAACCTTAGGTAAAAAATGCGGGGCTAACATGAAAGCCGTTCAGGCTTTTGCTAACGATAATGGCAACAAAATCATCAGCGGAATAGAAAAAACAGGAACCTACACGGTTTCAGTAAATGGAACAGATATAGTTTTGGAAACTGAAGATGTTGAGATTATACCGGTTGATATTCCTGGTTGGAAAGTTGCCAATAACGGGCCATTAACTGTAGCATTGGATGTAACCTTAACCGAACCTTTAAAACAAGAAGGATTAGCACGGGAAATTGTTAACCGTATTCAAAACATACGTAAAGACAAGGGATTAGACGTTACCGATCGTATTTTGGTTAAAATAAAGCAAAATGAGGCCTTAAATTCGGCCATAAATAATAATTTAAGTTATATTTGTTCTGAGACTCTAACAGGCGATTTGCAACTGGTACCGGACTTAAACGCCGCTACAGCCAATGCTGTTGAAGTTGACGAAACGATATCGACCTTAATATCAATTGAAAAGTTAAACTGATTAAGTAAAGAGTAAGATGGCTAAGAAAGACAATAAAAAAGCAAAAGCAAAGCCTGCAAAGAAAGCAGCGAAGCCTGCTGCTAAAAAAGTAGCAAAGCCTGCTAAGAAGGCGGCAAAACCTGCTGCTAAAAAACCTGCGAAACCTGCAAAGAAAGCAGCAAAACCTGTTGCTAAAAAAACAGTTAAGGCAGCGCCTAAAAAGGTAGCGAAACCTGCAAAAGCAGCAAAGCCTGCAAAAGCAGCGAAAACTGTTAAGGATTTAATGGTTAAGAAAACCGCTGGAAAGCCTATTGATGCAATTAAAAAATCAGCAAAAGCTGTTACAAAAGATAAAAAAGGAAAGAAAAAATCACGCGGCGGCGATGATGACGATGATGATGATGACGTTGATGTAAAAGATGATTACGAAAAAAATGAAGAGGACGATGAAATTGTTGGCGATTTAGAAGAGCCGGCTGTTTTAGATGTTGATGGTGATATTCCACCTCCTGATGATGATGATGATGATGATGAAGTTCCTATTAAAAAAGGTCGTGGTCGTCGTAAAAAGAACGAGGGTAAATCAAGCGGCGGAAGCATGGAAGCTTACATCCGTAACCGTCCGTTACAAATTGATTTGTCCAAACCGTTGATTAAGAAAAATGCTGAAGAAGCGCCAAAACCTTTTGTAAACACAAAGGATAACCGTTCTCGTTATACAGATAAAGAATTAGCTGAGTTCAAAGAATTAATCCTTGAGAAATTAAAAGAAGCTCAAACGGATTATGATTTGTTAAAGCAAACCTTATCCAATGAAGATAATCATGGTACTGATGATACATCTCCAACATTCAAATTATTGGAAGATGGAAGTGATGTTTTATCAAAAGAAGAAACAGCACAGTTAGCTGCTCGTCAGGAAAAATACATTATCAATTTAAAAAATGCTCTGGTTCGTATCGAAAATAAAACTTACGGAATTTGCCGCGTAACCGGTAAATTAATTCCTAAGGAACGTTTACGCAGCGTACCTCACGCTACATTAGGCATTGATGCAAAATTGAACCAAAACAAATAAAAACTGTTTACAATCTAAAGTGTCAATTCAATAACGAATTGACACTTTTTTATTTATATGCTTAAAAAATATAAGATACCTCTTCTCACTATTTTCTCGGTATTATTTATCGATCAGTTTATTAAAATTTACATTAAACTGAATTATCCCCTCGGGGAAGTTACACGTGTTGCCGGCGATTGGTTTATTTTACATTTTACCGAAAATCCCGGAATGGCATTTGGACTGGAATTTGGCGGCGACTACGGAAAATTATTTTTAAGCGTTTTTCGTATCATCGCTTGTGGTGTTGGTATTTGGTACATCACTACATTAGTGAAAAAAGGAGAACATTGGGGCTTTATACTTTCTGTCTCGCTCATTTTAGCCGGAGCAATGGGAAATATTTTTGATTCTGTTTTTTACGGCGTATTATTTGGAGAGAGTGATGAATTTAATGTGGCGAAATTTATGCCTGAAGAAGGCGGATACGCCGGATTTTTGCACGGACGTGTCGTAGACATGTTTTATTTTCCCATTTATGAAGGACATTTTCCGGATTGGTTTCCTGTTTGGGGAGGAGAAGATTTTCAGTTTTTCAGACCTATTTTCAATTTTGCGGATTTTGCTATCTCAACTGGTGTTGGAATTATTCTGGTGTTTCAGAAAAAATTCATCAACGAACATCAGCATCACAAAACAGAAACTACTACTGATGCATCAACAGAAAGTATTCAGGAAAATTCAAATGAGATAAAATGAAGAAGGCGGTTCTATTAATTAATCTTGGCACACCCGATTCTCCTTCAACATCTGATGTGAGAAAATACTTAACTCAGTTTTTAAACGACCCGCGGGTAATTGATATTTCTGCAGCAGGAAGATTTATGTTGGTGAATGGCATAATTGTTCCATTTCGTTCACCGAAATCAGCAAAGTTGTATCAGCAAATTTGGAGCAGTAATGGTTCGCCTTTAATTATACACACAAAAAATCTGGCTGAAAAAGTTCAGCGCAAATTAGGTAACGATTATATTGTAGATTGGGCTATGCGTTATCAAAACCCTTCCATTAAAAGTGTATTAAATCGCTTGCGTGAGCAAAAACCTTCTGAAATTATTTTTGTTCCCTTATATCCGCAGTATGCGTCCTCTTCAACAGGTTCTACCTCCGAATTAATTTTAAAAGAATTGTCTAAATGGGAAGTGATCCCAACTATTAAAATCATTAATAAGTTTTACGACAATCCGCATTACATTAATGCAGTTGTAAAATCAGCAGAAGGATTTGAATTAAACGCATACGACCATATTTTATTTAGTTATCATGGATTACCTGAGCGACAAATAAAAAAAGCCTCTGCGCATTATGGCAATAATTCCTGTCACTTCGGAAAATGCTGTGATGCTATAACAGAAAATAATCAATATTGCTATCGCGCTAATTGCATGGAAACAACCCGTCAATTAGTAAAAAAATTAAATATCCCCGAAGGAAAATACACGTCCACTTTTCAATCACGTTTAGATGATGCTTGGTTAAAACCTTATTCCGATAAAGTGATTGAAGATTTGGCTAAACTTGGCGCGAAAAAATTATTGGTATTCTCACCCGCATTTGTAGCAGACTGCTTAGAAACCATTCATGAAATAGGTACGGAATACAATGAAATTTTTAAAGAGCACGGAGGAGAAAGCGTAACTCTGGTAAAAAGTTTGAATGATGGTGATGTTTGGGTGGATGCCATAAAAAACATTATTGCTTAAATTCTCCCAAACACCAATATGATAAGCGATGATTTAAAAATATTTACAACCTTCGCTGTTCTAAAAAATAACGGATTTACAAATGGTTTTAAAAACATTTTTTTTGCAG
>CAYQDP010000172.1:0-6061 GCA_964416235.1 uncultured Flavobacteriaceae bacterium
ATGTTTTGTCATTAAGATAGTTATTCATTTTTATAACAGTATCTTTTGACTCCGTTATAAAAAGACTAATCATTTCTTTTACAAACTCTTCATTATTGTTTAAAGTTTCCTTGAGTTTTTTAACGTCATAAGATTTGGTGGATGTGTTTTTAGTAATTCTGGTAGAATTATTATAGTGATAAGAGATAACCTTAATTAATTCATTTTTATTAAATGGCTTAGAAACATAATCATTCATGCCGATGTTAATGTATTTCTCTCTATCGCCTTTTATAGCATTAGCGGTTAAAGCAATAATTGGAATAAATTTATCATCTAATCTTATCATTTTTGTAGCTTCCATACCATCCATTTCAGGCATTTGTATATCCATAAGTATAAGATCGTATTTTCGCTGTTTTGCCATATTGACAGCTTCAATACCATTGTTAGCCTTATCTACTGATATACCACTTTGTTCAAGTATAGTTTGTGCTATAAGTTGATTCATTTTATTGTCTTCTACTAGTAGTATAGTAGTATTAGTGAATTTAACCTTATTGATTAATTCATCTGAATTTTCGTTATCCGGATTAATACTAGTTTTATTTAGCCAAATTGCAAATGAGAATGTGCTACCTTCGCCTTTTTTACTGGTTACAGTTAATTGGCCTCCAAATAGTTCGACTAATTGTTTGCATATACTCAATCCTAACCCTGTACCGCCATATTTTCTATTAATACTAGAATCTTCTTGTTTAAAGCTTTCAAAAATAGATTCGATTTTTGTGGCATCTATACCAATACCCGTATCGGCAACTATAAATTCTATGAGTTGTTTGTCTTCAGTTTCTTGAATTAGATTACATCTAATAGTTATTGATCCCTTATCGGTAAATTTTATCGAATTACTTAATAAGTTAATTAAAATTTGATTTAATCTTGTTGAATCACTTTCAAATTGAAAATTTATGCGATTATCAATTTCTTTTAGAAGTGTTAAATTTTTGTTTGACAATTTAAGTTCAAACTGTAGAAGTAAATTGTCTATTAAAGTATAAAAGGCAAAAGGGTGTTTTTCAAGTTCTAGTTTTCCGGAATCAATTTTTGAAAAATCTAAAATATCATTTAAGATCACAAGGAGATTTTCAGATGATACTTTGATGGCATTTATATAAGACTTCTCTTTGTGTTCCAGATTACTTTCAGAGAGGAGGTCGGCCATACCAATAATAGCATTCATTGGGGTTCTTATCTCATGACTCATATTAGCTAAGAATATTTCCTTTGCATTTTTGGAAGCTTCTGCTTTTTGCTGTGCATCTTTTAATAAGTCTTCATTCGTTTTTCTTTCTGTTATATCTAAATGTATTCCAATAGAACCTACATATTGTTTATTTATGTCGTAAATTGGAGCTCCGCTTATCATGATCCATTTTCTTTCACCGTTTTTACAAAGGATTTCCAATTCATAAGCACTGGAATTGCCGGATTGCCGGAATTGCGTAACATCGTTTACAATTTTAGCTTCATCTTTTGATAGAAATATCGCATTTGCCGGCCAACCAATAACTTCTTCTTTAGAATATCCTGTTAATTCAAGAAAGCTTGGGTTAGCATCAACAATTATGTCGTTCTGATCGACTACTAATAATCCGAGGCGCATATTCTCTATTATTCTTCTGTATTTTTCTTCACTTTTCTGAAGAATTTCTTGTGCGCTCCGTTGTTCTGTTACGTCTTTATAAATCCAGATATGCGAATAGTGACTCTCGTCTATAGAGATTGGAATATAATCTCTTTCAAGAATGGTGTTGTTAATAAGTTTTACCTCTCTATTAAGTTGCGACTTTTTTGATAATATACACGCATTAATTTCTTCCAAAACTTTTTCCTTTCCAGAAAACATGGCTCTCAGCTTAATCATAGCACTGTTAAAATTATAACCGATTAAATTTTGAGGCTCATTATTAATTCCAAAAAGTTCACAGAATTTTCTATTAATTAGGGCGATTTTACCATCGCTATCAGATAATAATATTCCAACATTCATGTTTTCAATTAATGTTGATAATTGATGGTTTACTAGTTTTAATTCTATTTGAGAGTTATGCCTTTCGGTAATGTCTCTTGCAATTGACGTGAAGCCTTTTACAATTCCTTTATCTATTATTAATTGAACATTTTGACCTAACCAAATAACCTCTCCGCTTTTTGTGATAACAGGAAATTCTAAATAGGTATTTGGGATTTTCTTAATTCTTTGATGATAATAAACTCTAATCGCTCTTTTTCTATGGTCAGGATGAATTAACTCGGTAAATAATTTATTGTTAATGTCTTCAAGCTTATATCCCATTCTTGCTTCGGCAATAGGATTTATATAAGTGAAATAACCTTGTTCGTTGGTATTGTAAACAATATCGGAAGCGTTTTCAATTACATACTTGTATTTTTCTTCGCTATCTCTTAGCGCTTCTTCAACTTGCTTTTGATGTGTGATATCGGTTGCATAAACATTTTTGTAGTTTGAACCTTTAACATCAATAATAGAAATGAGATATATTTTATCTAATAATTTTATTTCATGATAAGTAATAGGGTTTTTATTTTCTTGAATTTTTACAAGCGCCTTTTGCCACTCTAATTGAGTTTCATTATTGTCAGAGTTGTCTATTTGGTTTAAGAGATTTTGTCCCGGGCCATTGCAATAAATGAGAATTCTACCCCTTTTTGAAAATCTGAAGATTGGACTTGGATTCTCTTCCGGTAATTTAGCGAGTTTGTCAATTTCTTCAACATGATTTCGGATTTCTGTGATAATAAAAGTATTGAGATGATCTAAATCAAATTTAAGTTTATTAATTTCTTCTTCTTTTTCAGTAACCTTTTTAAGTAAATCAGTGTTTCTGGTTTGAAGTTGAGAGATTAATTCATTTAATTCTGTTATTTTATTATTCATAAATTATCCAATCTGGGCCTTTGTATGAAGTTAAAATATATCAAACCCTTTAGCAAGAAATTTAGGCAGATTTCATTACAGGTGTAAGAAAATCATTGATTTTGTTTGATATTTGTTCAAGCAGATGGTCGTTTTTTACCACATAAGCCAAATTTCTAAAATTCTGGTATTCAATAAGTAATTCTTCTCTGGTAGAAGATGACATCAAAATAATTGGTTGATTATTTTTTTCATTATTCATTTTATTAATTATTTCATGTGCATAATAAGCCTTATCATTTATATACCCTAAATGATAATCCAATAAAAAAATACAATTCGATTTATTGATATAACCGCCAAGTTCTAATGGCGATAAAAAAGTTAAAAAGTTCAATTGAGGAAAAATACTTTTTAAGTGTTTTCTTAAAAATTCAATATAAAATCTGTCATCATCTAAGATTATTATTGAATCAATATTATTGTTTATTGTTTTCATGGCTTCTCAGTTTTAGTTAATATGAATTGTTTTACTATGTGTTCAATTAGTTTGATTGTGAAATTGGATTTCACGACATAATCTAGAGCTCCCATTCTTACAGTAGTTTCTGCAATTTCATGGTCGTATTTATCGGCCAGGAAAACGATTTTTAATTTAGGATTGCAATGAAGAATCCTTAATAGATCCCAAGAATTAGGTCCTAAGTAATTTTTTTTACCGAAATTAATATCTATGAAAACCAGACCGTATGTGTTAAAATTGAAATTACTTACGAAATCTTTTACGGAATGAAATGATTGGGTTTGAATACCATTCATTTTATTTAGATTTTCTTTAAGGATAGTAGTTAGTAAACTATCTTCGTCAAGTATATGTACAGGAAAACGGTTCATAATAATATAAAAGCTATTATTATGCCGAAATTTTTAATTAACTGTATTACAAGTTGTTATAGTTATAGACTTAGAGTTATTTTCCAGATTTTGGAAAATAATTCTAAAAATTATTTAATTCTTGATCTTTTAAAAGACGATAGATAGTAGATTTTCCGATGTCTAATTTTTGTGCTACTAATAGTACATTATCGTTATATCTTTCGAGATAATTTTTAATAATTCGTTTGGTATATTCTTCAAGTGTCATTTCTTTAAGAAACATATCGTTCGTGCTAATTGACTTACTGAACTTGATGTTATCGGGTTCAATGATATTGTTATCGCACATAACACAGGCTAAATCAATAATAGATTTTAATTCTCTTATGTTACCAGGATAATGGTAATCCATCAATTTTGTTTGCGCTTCATTACTTATTTTAATTAATGCAGTTTTGTTTTCACTGCAATACAATTTTATAAAATGCTTTGCTAGAAGTAAAATATCAGATCCTCTATCTCTGAGAGGCGGCAAATTAATAGTTAAACCAAGCAAACGGTAGTACAAATCTTCACGGAAATTACCTTTTTCAACCTCTTCGGCAAGATTTTTATGTGTTGCAATAATTACTCGGGTATCAAATTTGATAATGTCATTTCCTCCAACTCGCGTAAGTTCCCTTTCTTGAAGTACTCTAAGCAATTTAGCTTGTAAATTAAGCGTCATTTCTGCAATCTCATCCAGAAATAAAGTGCCGTGATTCGCTTCTTCAAATTTTCCAATCTTTCTTGCGATAGCCCCGGTAAAAGCTCCTTTTTCATGGCCGAATAATTCGCTTTCAATTAATTCACTTGGTATAGATGCAACATTTACAGCTACAAATTTGCCTTTTTTGCGTTGCGAATTATAATGAATTGTTTTAGCGATTACTTCTTTACCGGTTCCGGTTTCGCCATAAATAGACGTGTTAATATTAGATTTACATGCCTTTTCAAGTGTTGCAAATACATTTTTCATCGCATTACTTGAACCAATCATAGACTCCGAGAAATTGTAATGCGTTTGCAATTCCTGCTTTAGCTCTTGAATTTCATTTTTTAAGAGGATTTTATCACGAATGTTTTTTATTGAGGCCCATAATCTTTCTTTGGTTTCGTCATTCTTAACGAGATAATCAGAAGCTCCTGATTTTAAAAGATTAATAGCAGTAGAAATATCTTCTTGTCCTGAAACAATGATAACGTTTATATCCGGATTATACGCCTTAATTTTCTGTAGAATCTCATCACCGTTAATTTCAGGTAAATTGTAATCAAGTATTACTACTGACGGATTTTTAAAAATACTTTTTAGTAAATCTTTACCATTAAAGTAATTTTCAACCACATTGTCTGGGTTTAACGATAAGTGGTGTGAAATAAATTTATTATACAACTTATCATCGTCAACAACGAATATTAATAATTCATTAATGTTTTTCGAAGCCATAATTAATGCTAATATAGCATTTAATTTGAAAATTATGACTTATTAATTCTAAAATTTAATAAAGAACATTTTTATTGTAACACTTCATTAATTGTTTAAGGGCATCAGTGCTAATGTCAATATGAAGCTTGATTTTTATGTATCTTTTAAAAACATTAATGTTTTTGGATTCCAAATATTCAATGTTTTGTTTAATTGTTTGATGTAAAATGCATTCCATGACTTATATTTTTATTAGTTAAGCTGCGCTATTTAATTTAAATTGACTAATGAAATTCTTAAGGTAATTGAGATCATGCTCAAATACTTTCATTTTCTCATTAAACCGTATGTATGCTACAGGTTGATTATTAGAAGGGATATTTAATGAGTCGGTTTTTTTATTTAAGGTAACTCCAAATTCATATTCCCTTTTTTTTCTTTCTGACATGTTTATTCTCGTGTCGATAATGAGGCTTTTTGAATTGTAATCTGAATTATGAATGTTAAGTGTATAAATCATTTCGTACTCTAATCTGAAGTAGAAATAGCCGTTACTGCAACAAATATATTTTTGTATTATTTCATTGTTATGATTTAATTCAATTTCGGTGCCAAAGTGGTCAGTATAACCTAAGAATAGTTCACCGGAAATTAATAAATACCCATTGGTGTATTGTGGTATTGGTTTTATTTGTGAGTGAGTTGGGATTGGTTTCATGATTTCGTTTATTTAAAAATTATTAATTGGATTGTTCAAGTTAATTAATTACTCTTTTTGATTTTTCCCAAGTAAC
>CAYQDP010000173.1:0-6003 GCA_964416235.1 uncultured Flavobacteriaceae bacterium
AGGCTTATGGTCCGGGAACTTACGGTATAACCCCTCCTACATTCAATACTTATAAGGTTTCTCAAATTCAGGGTTATTCTTTCGATCCTGAAAAAGCCCGCAAATTACTTATGGAAGCAGGCTATCCAAAAGGTGTAGGTTTCCCTGAAGTATCTTTGTTGGTGAATTCGGGTAATTCAAGAAACAATACCGTTGCTGCAGAAATACAGAAGCAAATAAAAGAGGTATTAGGCGTGAATATAACTTTCGAATCTCTCCCTAATGGAGATAAGTTTAATTTACAGGTTAAAGGCCAAGGTCATATTTTCAGAGATGGATGGATTGCTGATTATCCTAGTCCGGAATCATTTTTATCTGTATTTTATGGTGAGCCTGTTCCTGCTGATACAGGAAAAGTATCTTATCCAAATACACAGCGTTATATAAATGCTGAATTTGACAAGTATTATAAAGCAGGAAGAGATGCGCGTAATCGTGATAGTTCTTATGTTAACTTTTTACGTGCAGAACAAATTTTAATGAATGATGCTCCATTAATGGTTCTTTGGTATGAGAGTAATTATCGCTTAATCAGCTCTCGTTTGAAAAACTTCAACGTTAACCCAATGCGCTATATTGATTTAACTCGCGTGATGATTTCAAGTGCAGAGGAGAAAAAGGAAGAAAAGAAATAATATTACTTACTTACTTAAAAGCCCCACAACGGGGCTTTTTGTTTTTATTGCAAACACATTACGAAATATTAGGAGTTGCAGTTAATGCTTCTGATGAGCAAATAAAAGCTGCCTTTAGAAGACTGGCTAAGCTTTACCATCCCGATAAAAATCCAAATGGGAAGGAGCAATTTGAGAGGATTCTTACAGCTTACGAAATTTTAATTGATAGTACAACGCGTTATAAATACGATCAGCGTTTAAAAGGTTTTGGTAATACTGAAACTATAAAGAAAAAACCACAAAGTGGCGGACAAAAAAACTGGAGTTTTAATGATGAAGAACTCAAGCGCAGGCAATACTATCAAGAGTATTACAAAAAGGAATATGAAAAATATGCCAAGGAGGCGGGTAAGTCAACAGTAAAAAAATCCTATAATGAATATAAGTATATTTTATTCGCAGCACCTATCGCTGTAGCTTTATTCCTATTTGTAATTGGTGCTTTTGAATCGAATGCGGATAATGATATTAAAACAGAAGCGAACAACGTTGCGTTTGAAGAAATAAAAATGAGCTACGACCCTTACACCTCGTTTTTTAAATTGCCAATTTATGATACACTTGCAAATAGGGTTCTTGAAATTAGAAATTCTTCTGATTTAGATTTCATTCTCAATATATACACTACCAATAGCAAATTCGCCAGAAGCTGTGTGATTAAGTCGGGATACGTTGTGCAATTAGAACAGTTACCTGACATTTTAACCCACATTAATCTAACGGCCGGCAAACAATGGAACGGAGCCAAAGAATTTAAATCCATTGAAGTAATTGGTGGATTTGAAGATTCGGAAGGCTTTTTCAAGTTAGAATTATCCAAAACGAACGGATATTCTTTTTCATTAAGTGATACTTTATTGAAAAGCCTTCCTAAAATTACTGAGAAAGAATTTTTTAAACGGAATTAATTACCCTTTGATTTCTTGATTTCCATACCAAAATCCATTATCATAGGTAATGGATCAGTGCGCATGGCTTGTTCAAACGTAAAACTGTATTTCCCTGTTAAAGGAAAGCGAACACTCTTTTTCAAGGGAATTACAGCATCAAAAATATCACCGGCTCCATTTCCTTGCCATTCACCTTTACCATTCGCTAAAATACATTCTAATGTATCAGTTGTTGTTTTCCCGTCAGGATAAGTTGTTGTAAGAAAAAGGAACAAATTACTATAAGGATAAGAATCTCCATGCCGTATCAATAAGCTAATATCATGCAATGAATTTCCGTCGGTGATTTCCGTTTCGTAAGTCAGTTTATTTTTCGCAAACCACTCGTTGTTTTGAAGATTCTGATACTTACTATACACAACGCCATTGCTGCATGCGTACGTAACAACGATAGTAACTATTAAGCAAAGTGCTTTAATTATCTTTTGGCTTATTATCATTCGGGTTATTGCCTTTTTGCTGATTACCTTTATTAGGGTTTGGTTTATGCTGATGTTTGTGTTGCGGCTTATTTGGATTCGGTTTTGCGTTTTGCTTATTACCTTGTCCCTGTTGCTGCCCCTTATTTTGTTGTTGATTGTTAGGCTTATTGGCAGAATTTTGCTGTTTGTTTCCCTGAGCTTGCTGTTGATTATTCGGTTTTTTATTTCCGCCTTGTTGACCGCCTTTATTATGCTGAGGCTTTTTGTTTTTATTCTTATTTTGATTTTTTCGTGCATCAAATCGCGTTAAGCTATCTTGACCTACCACATTTTGGAAGTCAGGTTCCTTAACGACAACTTTTGCAGAACTGTAATCTTTTGCTTCTGCTAAATCATCCGGTTTTTCACCTTTAGCATTGAGCTCCATGATTTCTTTTACACGCTTAATGCTTAACGGAATAAAAACATCAGGTTCGGTAGTATACGACCACCAAATTATACGTTTGAAAATATCTGTTTTTTGCAAGAAAGCATCGCCTTTTAGCGTATGAAGTTTTTTGTTATCAATTTGAGGAAATTCTTTCAGTGCATCTTGGTAAGCATCCAGCTCATAGTTTAAACAGCATTTTAATTTTCCGCATTGTCCTGCTAGTTTTAGAGGATTTAACGACAATTGTTGGTAGCGTGCCGCAGAGGTACTTACCGTTCTGAAATCAGTAAGCCATGTGCTGCAACATAACTCTCTCCCGCAAGCACCAATAGCACCCAAACGGGCAGCTTCTTGTCGTGCGCCAATTTGACGCATTTCAATTCGCACTTTAAATTCTTCTGCTAATTTTTTAATGAGCTCACGAAAATCAACGCGCTCATCAGCTGTATAATAAAAAATCGCTTTCGATTTATCGCCTTGGTACTCTACATCGCTTAACTTCATTTGTAAACCAAGTTGGAGTGCAATAGTGCGCGCTTTATACATTGTTGCAACTTCCAAACTTTGCGCCTCACGCCATTTATCAATGTCTTGTTGTTTGGCTTTACGATAAATCTTTTTGGTTTCTTCGCTATCGAAGTTTACACCTTTCTTTTTCATTTGTAGACGAACCAATTCGCCTGTTAATGAAACAACGCCAATGTCATGACCCGGACTAGCTTCAACGGCTACCACATCTCCGACATTTAACGCTAGTGCATTAGCATTTTTAAAAAAATCCTTACGTGAATTTTTAAAACGGATTTCAACCATATCAAATGCTTGTTGTCCGGCCGGTAAACTCATGTTACCTAACCAGTCGAATACATTTAATTTATTGCAACCACCTGTTGTGCCGCAAGAACCGTTATTGTTGCAACCTGCGGGGATTCCGCTACCTGTATTGTGATTTCCTCTTCCTGTATTACAATTTCCGCAAGCCATAGCTTTCTTATATCAAATCACTAAGGTAGCTCATTTTTGCGGCTTTTCAAACGCACAAAAATTAATTATAAAATGACCTGTGTGAATTAAAAAAGGCATTAATTTTAAAGCATGAATTATTGGTTGATTAAATCAGAGCCTTCAGCATACAGTTGGGAGCAATTTAAAAAGGATAAAAAAACTGCATGGACCGGTGTTAGAAATTACGCTGCAAGAAATAATTTGCGTGCCATGCAAAAAGGAGATTTATGTTTGTTTTATCATAGTAATGAAGGCTTGTGCATTGTAGGAATAGCAGAGGTTGTAAAAACGGCGTATCAAGACCCTACAACAAAGGAAGAAGCTTGGGTTTGTGTAGATGTGAAGCCGTATAAGCAATTAAAGAACCCGCCTACATTAGCGCAGTTAAAAGCAGATCCTATTTTAAAGGAGATGCAATTTGTAAAAATCGGACGGTTATCGGTGAGTGTGGTGAAAAAGGAAGAGTTTGATAAAGTGTGTTTGCTCGGCGGATTGTAAACAAAAAAGGCTATCATAACGATAGCCTTTTTCTTAATTATGTTTTTGTATTACGAGTTTACAAGTAATTTAAATCCTTTACCATGTATATTAATGATTTCAACTTTAGGGTCATCTTTTAAATACTTGCGTAATTTAGCAATGTAAACATCCATGCTTCGGCCATTAAAGTAATTATCATCATGCCAAATTGTTTTTAAAGCAAAGTTTCTGTCTAATACATCATTTTTATGTACGCATAACAAACGAAGTAACTGACTCTCTTTAGTTGTTAGTTTTTGATCTTGTCCACCATTCATTAATACTTGTTTTTCAGAATTAAACGTGTATTTGCCAATGTTAAAAGAAGATTCATCACTGTCTTGAGCGCGCTGTTTGTTACTACGGCGCAATACTGCGTTAATTCGCACCATTAACTCTTCCATGCTAAATGGTTTGGTAATATAATCATCACCTCCGGCATTAAATCCTTCAATGGTATCTTCCTTCATGCTTTTTGCGGTAAGGAAAATAATAGGAATATTTTTATCGTTTAAGCGGATTTCTTTAGCTAATGTAATACCGTCTTTATGCGGCATCATTACATCTAATAATAACAAGTCAAAAGTGCCTTTGCAAAATGCATCATACCCTTTATTCCCATCATCGGCTAACTTTGTTTCGAAACCTTTAGCGTTAAGATACTCTTCCAATAATGTGCCTAAACTCGGATCATCTTCTACTAAAAGTACTCTGGTTTTAACTGCATCCATAAATCAAAATTTTAAATAAAATTAAGCATAAATCGAGCCAAAATCAGTGTTTTAACATTTATTATCAAATGGTAAAAACACCTTAAAAGTGCTTCCTTTACCTAGCTCACTCTGTACACTTATCTCACCTCCATGCTTTTGCACTACTGCTTGAACATAAGAAAGACCTAAGCCAAATCCTTTCACATTATGCACATTACCTGTTGGCACACGATAAAATTTCTCGAATATTTTACGTTGATTTTCTTTGCTGATTCCAATGCCGTTATCTTTTATGTAAATATTAATTCCGTTTTCAGCATCTTCGGTTTTTATGCAGATTTCAGGCGCTTCTTTTGAATATTTAATGGCGTTGTCAATCAAATTAAAAATGATGTTGGTGAGATGAACCCTATCCGCCTGCATCTTAACTTTTGTTGCGTTAAGTTGAGTGTTTATTTTTCCACTGCGATGATCAATTAATAAATGCGTATTATTAATTGCGGTATTAATGATTTCGTGGATATCCAGCTCATTTAATTTTAGTTTAAACTCACCTTTATCTAATATGGCAGTTTGCAAAATACTTTCAACAAGAACGCTTAATCGTTTGTTTTCGTCTTTAATCATTTTCAAAAAGCGCGCTTGTTTTTCGGGCGTTTTTACAACGGTATCATCACCCAACATTTCCGAGGCTAATGAAATTGTACTTATTGGAGTTTTAAACTCGTGTGTCATGTTGCTAATGAAATCGTTTTTAATAGCCGACAATTTTTTCTGACGAACAATAGTGGCAATAAAATAATAAAACGAAAAAATCAGAATAACAATTACCATCCCCGACACCATTAGCATAGGTCCCATTGCTTTTAAGATG
Source organism: uncultured Flavobacteriaceae bacterium (assembly GCA_964416235.1). GTDB lineage: Bacteria > Bacteroidota > Bacteroidia > B-17B0 > Aurantibacillaceae > JAHEYG01. The sequence continues at coordinate 5,630 of CAYQDP010000173.1, forward strand.
TATTTCTGTTGGTCGGGAAAATAAACAGTTAAATATTGTGGCTGAATGTAAATGTTGTTTGGAGTTAAATTTACTTTGAATCCTAAACCCATAGAATCAATTTCCGATTCAGCTTCGCTTAAGTTATTTGATTTAATACTTCCGGTGTAATGTGATGAAATGGAATAATAATATTTCATTTGAATACCCTGATCTCTTAATTCTTTACGTAAAATCTCATCCAATTTGTCTTTATCAATGGTAGGTTTGTAATTTTTATATACGTTGATTACTTCTAACTCATCATAAATATCATTTACGATATCCGTTTTTTGTTTGATCAATTCGTTTCTTACGTTTTCAATGGCTTTAGCTGTATCAACGTTGCGTAAGTC
>CAYQDP010000174.1:0-5955 GCA_964416235.1 uncultured Flavobacteriaceae bacterium
GACAAATTACAAAACAACGAAGCTGCCATTAGTATTCTTCGCCGTTTGAACAACACTTCCGACACAAGCAGCACCTTAGAATATGTGGCGCTTTTCATCAACAAAAATTCCCCGGCTCCAATAGCTGTTACTTTCAAAAATTCAGAATTATTTGAAACGGATTATATCAACTTTTACAGAGAGAAAATTGAAGAAAGAAAGGAAGATTCAAAATCGTATGAGCGTTTTTGGAAACCAATCTCAGCACACTTAAATGGCATTACTAAACTTTATGTTTCAACCGATGGAATTTTCAATCAGATTAATTTATATTCCTTACAAGACCCTGCAACAAAATCGTTTGTTTTAGATCAGGTTAACATTACTCTGGTTCCTAACCTTGCCAATATTCTCGACAAAGCAACAGTAAACAATAACAACACAGCTGTTTTATTTGGTAACCCGGATTACGAATATGATTTTAAAACTGAAAAGACTCAACCTAAAGTTTCAGTTCCACTGGCTGTTAATCGTTTCGGATTTTCTGAACTTCCACCATTGCCCGGTACGCAAACTGAAGTGGATAACATATCAATTTCATTGAAAGAAAATAAATGGCAGACTAAAGTTTACATCAATAAGTTTGCAACTGAAGCTCAGTTAAAAAAAGTACAATCACCTAAAATATTGCACATCGCTACGCATGGTTTCTTTTTAAAAGATGTGATGGACAATGAAGATAAAAGTATTTTGGGATTTGAAACCAATAAATTAAAAGCTAATCCTCTTTTGCGTTCAGGAATCATGATGGCCGGAGCATCGGTAGTTGCACGCGACACCGTAAACATTTATAAAGACCAAGATGGAATTTTTACTGCATACGAAGCTTCTTTACTGAATCTCTATAATACAGACCTAGTTGTTCTTTCTGCTTGTGAAACCGGATTGGGAGTTGACATGAACAATCAAGGTGTGTTTGGATTGCAACGCGCTTTTTACATTGCCGGAGCAAAAAACCTCATCATGAGTTTGTGGGTTGTTGATGATGAAGCAACACAAATATTAATGAGTGAATTTTACAAAACATGGTCGGTTACCCCAAGTCGTGAAAACATTTCGCCGGCCTTTAAAAAAGCACAAGCCGAAGTGAGAAAAAAATATCCGCACCCCTATTACTGGGCAGCTTTTGTTTTGCTCGGCAATTAATTATCTTTTTCTATATCTGAAGGCTTCAATTTAATTAAGCCGCTTACAGATGACAATTGTGATGCCACAACAGTTTCATCTCCCGCAATAACCAGTTTATAAGAATCCGATGTATAGTATTTCTTTATCACCTTCTGTACATCTTCCATTTTAACTGCATCTAAATCGGAAAGATAATTTTTACGTTTATTAAAATCGTAAATCACAGGATTATATAACGCAGAAACATTAGCCGGCATCTCAGCGCTCATAATGTCAATTTTAATAGCTCGAACCGCTCTGTCAAATTCTTCCTGCGTAATTGCTGCCTGATTAAAATTTTGCAATGTTTTATCGAATAAATTAATCGTATTCAGCATCTCCTCACTTCTTACTGAACAACCCACTTGAAACAAATTTGAAAAACGAGACGTTTCATGAGAACTGCCAATGGAATATGTTTTTCCGCCCTTTTCACGAATTTCAGAAAACAACACCACATTAAAAATGCGATTTGCAACTGTAAACGCAATTAAGTCTTTATCCTTTACAGAAGGCGCAATTTTTGTCCAGCTTAAGGCACACTGTGTAGCTCGACTTCTATTAATAAAAGCAATTTCTTTCTTCTTTATTTGCGGAAAATCCAGAGCAACACCATTTACTTCTCCAAAAGTAGATTGCCAAGTTCCAAAATACTTCTCTACAATTGCTTTTACACTAGCCGCATCAAATTTACCGCAAACAATCACGGAAGAATTTTTTGGGGTGAAATTAAAAGCATGAAACTCTTTTATTTTATCCGGAGTAACGAGTTGCAACTGTGCTTTGTAATAATTTCTTCCGAGCGGATTAGAAATACCATACACAAAATAATCACTAAAAACATCTGCTAAATCAGAAATATCCATTTTAGCCGGCATGTTATAATCGATTAAACCGGAGATCATCATGTCCAATTTTTCTTTATCAAACTTTGGCGACATAATCGCCGCGCTGAATAAATCCATCATGGCATCAAAATTTTTACTCAAGCAATTAGCATTAACAGTTGTATAATCTTTGCCCGAAGCCGCGGATAACTCACCACCTAATTTAAAGGCCATGTCACTTTGTTGCTGCTGTGTATACTTTGCATTACCGCGCAACAACATCTCCGCTGTAATTTCAGCGTATCCTTGCTGCCCAGGCACTTCATTTTTTTCGCCGGTATTCACCATCAACTTTACATTGATCGCATCAATCATTCCATATTGCATTAAATATATTTTTAGTCCGTTCTTTAATGTATAGGTCTCCAGCGTTGGAATTTCCTGTCCGAAAATTTGAACAGAAATCAATAATATTGTGAGTATAGATAAAATCCTTTTCATATTATTCCATTATAGGTTTGATATTAATAACTTTCAATTTCTCGGGATTAAAATACGTTTGCGCGATTATTTTTAAATCATCAGCCTTTATCTTTTTATACGCCTCCATTTTAGCGTTGTACTTAGTATAATCTTTATAGTAATATTCGGCGAAGCCCAATTCATAAGCAATACTGTTATTTGAATACTTGGCAAATGCCTCTTGCGCCTCCAAATTAGAAATGTAATTGTCAATTATTTCTTGTTCCGGACCATCGACTATAATGTCATTAATTTCCTTATTAATAACCTTTTTCACTTTCGCATTTCCCATAGCTGCTTGCATCACCACATCAAATGTGGCGTAATTATTGTACATCCTCGATTCATCAGTAGAAGGAACGATCTGATAGGCCATATTTCCTTCACTGACTACACTTGTATTTACTAAAGAATTCGAATTACTAAATAATAATTCGGTTAATAAATTAAACGCATAATAATCTTTATGTCCGAATGCCGGGGATGGAATGATGTAAGAATAAATTTGCACCGGAAAATCAATTGTCATTTCTTCTCTATTAATGACGTGATTAAAAATATCCGGCTCAGGTTTTTTATCATTTAAGGGTAATTGCTTCTTTATTCCGCCAAAATGCTTCTTAGCGTAGGCAAAAACATCTTCTGCTTTTACATTACCTGTAACAACAATAAAAGCATTATTTGGGCTATAATACTTGTCGTAGAAATCCTGACATTGCTTAGTGGTAAACGCAGTGATTTCATTTAGATTTCCAATCACATCAATTTGATACGGATGATTTTGAGGGTACAAATACTTATATCTCTCCGACATCATTCTTTGATACCAATTATTCTGACCTAACCTCAACTCTTCACCAACTACCTCACGCTCGGTATCCAACACCTTTTGGTCCAAAATTAAATTCGCCATGCGATCGGCTTCCATTTCCAAAACTTTATCTACATGTTGCGATTGCACTTCCTGATGATAAACTGTTCTGTCGAACGTGGTATAGGCATTTACATTTCCTCCCATCTTTTCAATGAGTTTGATGTAAATATCACCTTCGCCGCTAAAATTCTTTGAACCTCTGAACATCATGTGTTCAAACATGTGGGCCATACCACGTACTCCATCCCACTCATCCTTACTTCCAACACGATACCACACTTCTACTTGTGCCATTTGATTGGTGTTTTTCTCACACACAATTACTTTTAATCCGTTATCCAATATAGTAGATTTAATTGGATAGTCGATTGCTTTTGTTTGATAAGCCATCAAACATAATAAAGCTGCTAATAATTTTATTTTCATTTTTAACTAAAATTCTGCGTCAATTCCTATTAAGAAACCATGATTAAACTTGCCATAAGGACCGTAGCCTAATGCGTAATCAAAACGAATGATTTGTAATATTTTCTCTATACCAAAATTTAATTCGTAATACTGATCCATTTTATCATTAAATAAAACATGTCCACCAACCACTTCCTGTATACGCGCTTTTTTCAGCAATGGGATTTTATTAAAGATAAATCCGTTAAAATGATGTTCACCATGCGCCTCCGCAAACCAATTTTTTGTACTGTAGGTGTAGTAAGGCAATAATTTAAATGAACTCAAATAACTTTGGTTAGCCAATACGGTTTGATTACCATTAAAATGTTTGTAATCCATAAAATACATGGTTTTGTTATTTAAAAAATAACCAGCCATGGCGCGATAAGAAAATGTTCCGAATAAACCCATTTGAATGTTATCATCCATTTGAATGGTTGCTAAGTCATAATCCGCTTTCGTATTTAATCCGGGAATTGCTTTTTTATATCCAATATTAATACGCGGATATTTTGAACCGGAAATAACTTTACGATAAGGCACTGTATAATATTTTTGTTTGAAACGAATTCGGAAAACCAAATCAACCACCAAGGAATTGTTTACCGTAAAAGATGAGTCATCGGAAGTTATGTGTAACGGATCATTACTGGTAAATAATTTCTCTGTATTATCCTTGATTAATAAATCAGATGTGTTTCTTAATGGAGCGCGCTCTGCGTATTCAATTGTTCCGTAAAAATAAAGACCATTAATTAATTCTCGTCGGTAATAAAACTGTAAAGATGTTTTCTTATACAGCTTCATGAAATTATCATTCAAATACAAGGAGTAAATGGAGTTTATGGATTCTGAAATCGGATTGGAGCCGTTGAATTGACTCACCATTGACTGCGCGTTAATAGCAAACTGCTGAAACTTGCGAGGATCTTGCAAATAACTCCAACCTACTTTACCACCCCATAATAAATTTGTAAACCCGTATCGCACACTTGCAGAGAGTGTATGATTTCTGAAATTCTCATACTCTTTCGAAAAATTGAAATTCATACTGGCATTTACACCTTCAACCGTATTATACTGAATACCGCTGGTTAACAATCCGGTTGTACTGAAATTGATTTTCTTGAATGTGTTTCTATAATTATATCCTAATATTAGTGACTGTACTTTAAACTTATTGAATTGCTTGTCTACAGAATCTTTGTATTGTTTACTTCCTGTAATTTTTGAAATACTATCCTTCTTACGGTAGTCATCCACCTCTTCTTTTGTTAAAGGAATAGGACGGTTATCCTTCCAATAAGAAGTGTCTTTCTTATTTGCATCGTCCTCAACTTTCAAAATTTCATTCTTGAAAAACTTTTTAGGGAAGGTTGGATTGATTTCATAGTCGGAAACAACAGCATTGTAATAACCGTTACCCCTGAAGCCTAAAAATTTGAATTTAAATCCGAAATTAAAAGAAACCGGCATCCATATACTATCACCGCGCACCGGAGCGTGTAATTGTTTTATTTCAAGTGTATCAACAAAATCTATTTTGGCATCCTTGGTTAAATACATATCAGCACTATGTATGCGCCAGGTATTCTCAACTATATAAATGACGCCATGAAAGCAAGGATCTGTTTTTCGTTTTGGAATGACTTCAATTTTATTAATCATCTTTCCGTCTTCGAACATGGTTCCTAGTAATTTGTAACGGTAGGATAAAAAAGCATTTTCGTTAATCGGTGAAATAAATGGTCGGTCGCTCAAGCCATCTATAGAAACTAAATTTTCGTAAAAATTAAATTTCATATCACTAAGTTGATTAAAACTAAATGCTTTGTTGTCTCCGCTTACTTTACTGGAATACATAATTTCCTTTTCATCGGAAGGTTTCCTGTAATGAAATTTACTTTCACTCTCACTTAAATAAATAACACCAAGCATGGATGAATCGATAGGATTCTCGCCCATTGTAATTTTCAAAAGTTTACCCAGATTTTTTGGGATTTCGTTTAAGCGTTGTAATCCTTTAATGTACGCGCGGCAGGTATAAGAATTAATTTGATTGAGATAAAACTTACG
>CAYQDP010000175.1:0-5941 GCA_964416235.1 uncultured Flavobacteriaceae bacterium
CAATATTATTGCGAATAGTAGCTTCAGTTGGTGGGGAGCTTGGCTCAATCAGCATTCAAATAAACAGGTAATTGCTCCAACTCAGTGGTTTGCGGGTACAGAGGCACATTCGCACGATATTTACCCCGAAAAATGGGTGCTAATGTGAGTTAAAAATTAGGCGATTTTTTAATAAAATTTAATCTTTTCCTTCCATAAAGCAGCCTCAAAAACACTAATCTTTAGTACTTTTAGGTTTTAATCTTTTGTTATGACAGATACGAATGTTAAGCCTAAAAAAAGCTTGGTAAAGCGCATTTTAAAATGGACAGGAATTACCTTCCTTTTATTAATCATTTTAATTATTGCGGCCCCATTTTTATTTAAGGATAAAATTGTTGCCCTTGTAAAAGAGGAGGCCAATAAGAATTTAAATGCCAAAGTTGATTTTGGTGATTTTGATTTAACGCTCATCAGTACTTTCCCTGATTTTCATTTTGTAATCAAGGATGTTCGTGTTGTTGGTATTAACGAATTTGAAAAAGATACACTCGCTTCAATTGGGGAGTTAAGTACCAATATTAATTTAAAAAGTGTATTAAGTGGAGATAAATATCAGATTAATTCTGTTGTGATTGATAAAGCACGCATAAAGGCGGTGGTATTACACGACGGTAAAGCTAACTGGGATATCGCAAAACCGAGCGCCGATACAACAACGGCTGCTGCGTCAAGTGAACCAACTAAGTTTGCTTTACAGTTAAAGCAATTCAAAATTAGTGACACGTATATTGTGTATGATGATAAGCAAGGTGATATGTACGGTAAATTAGAAGGGTTTAATTATGAATTGAAAGGTGATTTCACTCAGGATATTTTTGTCATGGAAAACTTATTAGACATTGCAAAAACTACGTACAACATGGGTGGCGTAGGTTATTTAACCGATGTACATATTCATTCTAAAGCGGATTTAGACATGGATATGCCGAACATGAAATTTACTTTTAAAGAAAATGAATTAAGCTTAAATGACCTGACTTTAGGATTTGATGGTGTTATTACCATGCCGAAAGATGATATCGGAATGGATGTAACATTTAAAGCTAAACAAACTGAATTCAAGTCTATCTTATCTTTAATTCCTGCTGTTTATTCTAAAGACTTTGCAGGATTAAAAACATCAGGTAAGTTGGCGTTAAACGGACATGCAAAAGGAACTTATAACGATAAACAATATCCGGCATTTGGTGTTGAGTTAACCATTGCCGATGGTATGTTTAAATACCCTTCTCTTCCAAAATCAGTAAACAATGTTAACATTGATGTGAAAGTGGAAAACCCAACAGGTGTATTAGATGCAACTACCATTGATGTAAATAAATTTCATGTAGAATTAGGAGGCAATCCGGTTAATTTGTGGGCGCATATTGCTACACCAATTTCTGATCCGAACATTGACGCACAAGTAAAAGCAAAAATAGTATTGGCAACTGTAAAAGAATTTATTCCACTTGAGAAAGGTGATGAAATGAATGGAACTATTACAGCTGATATTGAAATGGCAGGAAGAATGAGTTCTATTGAAAAGAAAGAATACGAAAAGTTTAAAGCGCAAGGGGTACTGGAAATCGCTGATATGAAATATAAGAGCTCAACTTTGCCTTATGAGGTTTTATTGAATATGATGAAGTTTAATTTTACCAACCAATTTGTGGAGTTAGCGGGCTTCGATGCTAAAATGGGTAACACTGATATTCAGGCTAACGGTAAAATTGAAAACTTCATGGAGTATGTGTTTAAGGACTCTTTAATTACCGGGCATTTCAATATGACATCGAATGTGATAGATTTAAATCAATTAATGGGTCAGGAAGAAGCAGCTCCAACTGAAACAACGGCTGCCGCACCAACATCTACCACAGCTTCGGGTGTAGTTGAAGTTCCGGGTAACATCGATTTTGTATTAAATGCTAAAATGGGAAAGATAATTTATACAAATCTTAATTTGGAAAATGTAATTGGTAACATTGTTGTTAGAAAGAAGAAAGTGGATATGACCAATTTAAAACTGAATGTACTTGGCGGGGCGATGTTGTTGAATGGATATTATGAAACAACGAATCCAACCAAACCTAAAGCAAACTTCACTTTGAAGTTGGATAACTTCGATATTCAAACCACATTTAACGCGTTTAATTCAGTGCAAAAATTGGCACCTATAGGTAAATACGCAAAGGGAATGTTTTCAGCGGTTATCGAAGATTTTGACATGGTGTTAAACGATAAAATGGAGCCGGATTTAAATACAGCTCACATGCATGGTAAATTAAAAACCAATAAGGTAAGTGTTGGCGGTTATGAGCCTTTCGTGAAATTAGGCGATGCTTTAAAAATTGAGCAATTAAAGAATCTGGATTTCCAAAACATGGATGTATCGTTTGAAATGAAAGACGGACGCGTTGAAACAAAACCATTTGATGTTAAAGTAAACCAAATCAATACTAATATCAGTGGAAGTACCGGTTTGGATGAAACCATCGATTACAAATGGAAAATGGAAATTCCTCGTTCTATGTTTGGTGCGCAAGCTAACAGCGCGCTTAATAGTTTAATGGCGCAAGCTAATCAAGCTGCAGGAACTAATGTGAGTTTGGGCGAGAAAGTAAAAGTGAACATCAACTTTGGTGGAACTGTTACTAAACCTACAATTAAAACCGGATTAAAAGATGGTGATAAGCCGGCCACGCAACAAGTGAAAGAACAAGTAGTGGCAGCGGTTGCGGATAAAGCCAATGAAGAGGCACAGAAAATCTTGGATGACGCAAAAGCTCAGGTTGATAAAATAAAGGCTGAGACGCAAGCTCAAGTAGATAAATACAAAGCCGATGGTTATGCTGCGGCTGATAAGCAAGTTGAACAGGCAAGCAATCCTATTGCGAAAATAGCTGCAAAGAAAGCAGCTGAAATCGCTAAGAAGGAAGTTGATAAGCAAGCCCAAAAAATTGTTGACGACAGCGAAAAACGTTGTCAGAAAATTTTAGATGATGCTAAAGTGAAAGCTGACGAAACAGCGAACAAACAAAAGAAATAAGAATTGAAAGTTAAAGCCGCAAGGCATGTACTTATATTATGTGGAGAAAGTTTTCAGGATTATTATTAAGAAATAAAGCCATTTTTACGGCAGTTGTTTTATTGGCAACTGTGTTTATGGGGTATATGGCATCTCAAATTGAGTTGTCGTATGATTTTGCCCGCATATTGCCTGATGATGATCCGGCTTACGTAGAATACCAAAAATTCAAAAAGCAATTTGGTGAAGATGGTAACGTGATGGTGATTGGATTTGAGGATAAAAATTTTTATTCCCTCAATAAGTTCAACGATTGGTATCATTTAAGTAAAACCATTAAGATTATCCCGGGAATTAAAGAGGTTTTATCGGTTCCTACAGCTTATAAACTTATCCGAAATGATAGCCTTTCTAAGTTTGATTTTGTCCCTGTTATTACTAAAATTCCACGTACACAAGCCGATGTAGATAGTATTAAATTGGAAATGGATAAACTCAAATTCTATGAGGGAATCATTTACAATAAGGAGACAGGCGCCACGTTGATGGCGATAACTTTCAATACGGCTACACTTAACTCAAAGCGTCGTCTGGATATTGTTCGTGATATTAAAACGCTCACTGAAGGATTTGGGATTAAACATAATCTGCAAATGCATTATTCGGGAATGCCATATATCCGTTCGCAGATGATGGAGAAAATCTCGCATGAGATGACATTGTTTTTGGTATTAGCAATTTTAATTACAGGATTTATTTTATGGATGTTCTTTAAGTCCGGCGCCAATGTGTTTTTCAGCATCGTCATAGTTTTAATTGGCGTGTTATGGTCGCTGGGAGTTTTAGAATTATTCGGATATAAAATCACGGTGTTAACCGGACTCGTCGCGCCGCTCATACTGGTAATCGGAATTCCGAATTGTATTTTCTTAATCAATAAGTATCAGTCGGAGTACGTTCATCATCGCAACAAGATAAAAGCATTATCGCGAATGATTGAAACCATAGGTGTTACTTTATTTTTAGCTAACGTAACCACCTCCATCGGATTTGGAGTATTATATTTTACTAAGAGTACAATGTTAGTTGAGTTTGGTGTAGTAGCCGCCATCAGTGTAATGGCAACATACATCATTACTTTAATTTTAATTCCGGTACTGTTATTCTTGTTACCTGAACCAAAAGCAAAGCATACCAAACATCTCGAGGCTAAACGCATCAATAAAATATTGGACATAGTAGATAATTTGGTACAAAAGAAAAGACCTGCAATTTACATAAGTACAGTAATCATTACAGTGATTGGAGCCATTGGAATGTTGAAGATTAGTTTAGTAGGATATGTAGTAGATGATTTGCCAACGAAAGATCCGGTTTATACCGATTTGCATTTCTTCGAGAGTGCATTTCATGGTGTATTGCCATTTGAAATTTCGGTTGACAGTAAAAAGGAAAACGGAATATTTGCTGAGAATGCAAAAGTATTGTATAAAATGAAAGCATTGCAAGCATTGTTTGGTGATTACAAGGAATTCTCAAAACCTTTATCTGTAGTGGAAGCCGTTAAATTTTCTTATCAGGCTTATAGAGATGGAGCGCCAAAATATTATCGTTTGCCGTCTATTACCGATTTAAAAACATTATCAGAGTATTCGGGTTCATTAAGCGGACAAAACAATCGTATGAAGTTTTTCATTGACAGTACGAAGAGAATTACCCGCATTAGTTTCCAAATGGCGGATGTGGGCTCTAAGCGAATCAAAGAATTGGTTGCTGAATTGAGACCTCGAGTTGATTCCATTTTTCCGCCAAAAGATTATGATGTAAGTTTAACCGGACACAGTTTAGTTTTTTTAAAGAGTAATGATTATTTGTTATATAATTTATTCGAAAGTTTAATCATTGAGATTATTTTAATTGCCATTGTGGGAATGGCATTATTCCGTTCGGTAAGAATAATTGTTTTATCAAAATTACCATGTTTAATTCCGTTAGTCATAACAGCGGGAGTAATGGGATTCCTTGATATACGATTTAAGCCTTCAACTATTTTGATTTTTAGTATAGCCTTTGGTATAAGTTCTGATGGAACGATTTATTTCCTCACCAAATACCGTCAGGAATTAAGAAAGCTCGGTGGCGACGCGTTTAAAGCAATTAGTGTGGCGATAAAGGATACAGGATTCAGCATGATTTATACATCAGTAATTTTGTTTTTCGGATTTTCTATTTTCTCTGTATCAAGTTTTGGTGGAACAGCAGCATTAGGCGTTTTAATTTCATTAACTTTAATCATGTCTCTAATTACAAATTTGGTTTTATTGCCGGCAATTTTATTATCCATTGCAAATAAAAAGCAGAACAAGGAGATCATGAAAGCCTCGATGATAGAATTAGAGGAAGAGGAATAAGGAGGAATCTATTAATTAAAAATCCCGCTCAAAGGCGGGATTTTTTATTTATGCATTTTCTTTTGGTTTCATTCGTTTCGTTATTTCTTTTCCGCCTAAATAGGCCATCGGAATATAAGCGAGAATTAAATCTACTAGCGTAAACCAGAGTGGGGAGGGGAGCATAATTATATTTATGATGCCGCCAATCATGAACCACACACCGATTCCTAAAGCGAATCTCATTTTGTGATTGGCTGCAACAGCGGCGGCAATAATGGCACCGGAATAAGTTCCTAATGCATGCGCCAAAAAAGGCATTAAAAAGTGCTTCGGTTCCATTGAATGCATGGAGGCTTTAAGTCCTTCCATAGTGGTGATGTCGGCGCCTTCCGGTGGAGGGATAACGGAGCCACTTACCATAATTAAAGCCATGTTGATGGCACCACCGCCAAATGCACCTGCAATAACGGCAATAATATTTCTTACTATCGGATTC
>CAYQDP010000176.1:0-5930 GCA_964416235.1 uncultured Flavobacteriaceae bacterium
CATCGCCCATGTGACGACCTTTCAATAATTCTGTTGAAGGTCCCATTTGCTCATTTCCCTTAGGAAAATAATCTTCATGATGAACGCAGAACAAAAACGGGTCGGCAGTTTCCCATTGGAAACCTAAAGGTTTTACATTTAATATTGGATTCATATCTTTATCATTTGATTCTATTGCGTTTTTAATAGAAGCTGAAATAGAAGTTAAGGGCAAGGTAATTAGCGAACCAACTGTTAAAGCTACTCTGGATAAAAAACCTCTTCTGTGTAATGGCTCTTTCATAATTCTAATTTATAAATAAAAACAAATTATCAATAGAATTGTTTATTACTATACTTTAATTCCTATTACTAATACATCATCTACTTGTGAAGACTTACCCTTCCAGGTTTCAAATTCAGAATCAAGTGTCTTTTTCTGTTCATCTAAATTAAGAGGTTGGATTTTTAACAACAAATCCAGCATTTGCTTCTTACTGAACTTTCTATCATTTGGTCCGCCAAATTGCGATACATAACCGTCACTCATAATATATAAAGCATCGCCTTTTTCTAAATCTATATTGTGATTGGAGAATGCCTTCATATCTTGCCCAAATTTCAAACCAACCGTAAAAAGATCGGCTGAAATTTCATTAAGCTGACCGTTTCTGATATGTATAAGTGAATTAAATGCGCCGGAATATTGTACGCTTTTTAAATCCTTGTCGAATTTTAGCATAGCAATATCCATTCCGTCTTTTGTTTCAGTATTAGGATTATCCTGATGTAATGAAGATATAATGCGGTCTCTCAATTGATTTAATATTTCAGCCGGACTTAAATCCATTGAATTCTTAATAATATCTTCAAGAAAACTGTTACCAATCATGCTTAAAAAGCCTGCAGGAACGCCATGACCTGTACAATCAACGGCAGCTATATAAATTCCAAATTGTGTCTCTTTATAAAAATAAAAATCTCCGCTTACAATTTCTTTTGGTTTCGCAAGTATAAATATTTCCTTTACTTTATTGCGTATTAACTCAATGGGAACTTCCATTGCGCTTTGAATATTCCTAGCGTAATTAATACTATTAGTAATATCCCGGTTTTTCTTTTGCAATAATTCCTCATCCCTCTTTTTTGAAGTAATATCCCTGCAAATTCCTGAATTTCTTACCAGCTCACCTTTCTCGTCAAAAATCGGTGATGACTTTTCTGCTACCCACTTTATATCTCCATTTACTAAAATACGGTATTCGATATTGTATGATAAACCGGAGTCTACTAAAACGTTTGCGTTAATAACAGCTTGGCGATCATCGTTATGTACAATTACCTTCATGCTTTTTCCTTCGTAAAAGAAAGATGGCTTTAAACCAAATAATTCTAAGCAATTCGGACTAATATATTCATATCTTTTTTCCTTAATGTTATATAAGTAGAAGACATCATTAATGGTTTCTGTTATTTGCTTGAATTTACTTTCACTTACCGCCAATGTTTTATACGCTATCTCGACTTCCCTGTTACGGGCATCCAAATCGTAATTGGCTTTTTGTTTCTGACGATAAGCCAAATAAATAACAAGAGATAAGACTAACACGAAGAATATTGCGATAAGATAAATTCGGTTAATAACTGCCTGTCTTTCACTTTGAGCCTTTTCCTTTAAAATCTCTGCGTCTTTTAATAATAATTTTTGTTTTTCAATTTCATTTTCCAACTCCTGCTTCACTGCAGAAAGATTATATGAATTTCTAATTTCAGTATTCCTTATTGAATCTGAATAAATCTCGGCTTTCAAAAAATATTCGCCTGAACTTTTATAGTTCCCGCTCTCATAATAACACTTTGCAATTGCTCGAGAAATATCTGCAAGCAGAATGAAATTTTTTAATCCGGTACGCCCTATACTATAAGCTTCCAACAAATACTTTAATCCGCTTTTGTGATCATTTTGTCTTACACAATAATCATTGCCAATTGTACCAAGTAAGAAAATTGTATTTTCCCGATCATTAACGCTTCTTGCAATTTCCAATCCCTTTTTTCTTAATTCTAAAGCCTTATCGAATGTATGCATAGCTTCATATACCCTTGAAGTTTCATTCAGTGAAGCAGCAATTTCAGAAGGAGATCCTTTTTGTTCTCTTATTTTTAAACTCTTTAAATAATATTCAAGCGCTTTCTTATGACTTGTTTCCGACTTATCGTAGTTTCCTTCATATATATTTCCAATCGCACTATATATATATGAAGCGCCAATTTCGTCACCGGTTTTAAAACATAACTCTAAGCTTTTTTCGTAATACTTCTTTGCTTTAAATGGCTCCTGAGGCCTGTATATAAATCCAATATAACGAAAGCAGGTTTTTAAAATACCCTTTTCATTTAAAACCTCCGCTACTTTAACTGAGCGGGTTAAATAATCAAGAGATAAATCCACCTTTCCGGAAAAATAATACCATCGTCCGATATCTAAAAGAGCTTGGGCTGCACCTCTTGGATATTTGATTTTCTCAGCTATTTCAAGTGCACGTTGAGCATAAGGTAATGAATCATTAACCAAATAAAGCTGATGTAAAATTTTCACTCGAATAGTATCTGAGGCTGCGTTTTTATAAGCCAATAATAATGAATCGCTGCTTCTGTTTGCAAACGTTTTTTGTGCAAACAGGAAACAAAATAAAAGTATAAGAGGATATAGAATTTTTCTCTTCACTATTTCCTTTTCTTAATCTATTTCAATATTTTCTATTGGATAATTTATAAGTTTAGAAACTAAATTGGCATAATCTATTCCATCTTCATCACCACCGTAATGATACCATTTGATGTTTAATTGCTTTCCTTGGTTAAGAACGTTTTTGCATTTCACGATAAAATCATAAACCAAACGACTGCATACAGAATTAGAATAATCAATTTGAAGCATTAGAGTTGTTTGCTGACTAGGATTTGCCAAATATTCGTCTAACCATATATTTAATTTTTTGAATAGGTTAACCATATCATTTGAATATGCGCGTCCTGTTATCCGCAGGACTCCGTCTTTCGCATTAAAATTTATTTCAGGCGAATCTTCTTGTGCAGGTATTAGTAAATCGTCCATAACTCTGAATATTTTATACGATAATAATAAGAAATTTTGTCCAATTAGTTTCATAAAATTATGAGCTAATGGCTGTAATTACTGCCCTTAAAACGATTTTGAGTTTTGTCTCCGGAAATTATACTTACGAATATAATCGAAAATAATATTTATAATCCGAAAACAGACATTCAGACAACCAACCGGTTAGCACTTACTACCTAAAACCAAAAAAGTAGTTTAGTTGAAGAATATTTTGTTCTTTTGAATAAATGTAATTTTTTATGTCAAAAATCACACTCATAAAATTTGTTTTGTTTCTTGCTCTTCTGCCTCTATATTCTGCTTCTCAAGCTTTAATTTACAGATTAAACAGTAAGGCGCTTATTCGAAAATGGACACTGAGTTCGAAAGCTTACCGCCAAGAAGAATCTTTATCAGGCGCCACTATAGAATTACTGGAGGGAACAAAGCCAATTTCAAAAACAACAAGTGATACTGAAGGTAATTTCACTTTAGATCTTCCTTCTATTGGAAATTACATGATAATCATAAGTAAACCCGGATTCAATACCAGAAAATTCAGTATAAACTGCAATAGCATCATCATCAAAAATGGAGAATCAGATTTTATACCATCCATTAATATAACAGGCTTTATAGGGGATAAAACAATTAAAGATGTTGGAGATATCGGTTTAAACCAACCTACAGTTCAGTTAGTCGATAATGAAAATGAAATCATTAAATATGGCGGTTTGAATTTTCCTGTTAATGTGAATGATGGTGAAATCCGAATCATTCAGAAATTTTGCACTTGTAATAAACTTGGTGACATAGCTATGCAAAATAAGAATTTCGCCTTAGCAAAAACCTATTACCAAATGGCAAGTACTATAATGGAAAAGGAAGAATATCCAAAAGAACAATTAATAAGAGCGGAAGACGGATTAAAAGCACAAATGTTTGCAGAGAAAGCAACCCGTTCATATGGTAAAAGTAAACCGAAAACCACAAAGACAATTGTTGAAAAACAAAAACCAGTAAACTCAACAACCACCAACAATTCTCAAAAAAGCAACTCTGGCGGAAGAAAAGTTCGTCCGGTTATCGGAGGTAAATAGTAATAAAACTTATACTCTCACTCCTAAAACACAAACATCATCGATTTGTTCCAGATTTCCCTGCCATTTTTTAAAGGAATTTTCCAACACGGCTTTTTGAGTTTCCATTGGCTCATGAGATATAGAAACCAGCAATTCGCATAGCTGCTTATACTTAAATTTCTTTCCTTTTGGTCCTCCGAATTGGTCTGCAAAACCATCAGAAAAAGTGTAAATAATATCACCTTTCACTAATTGAATTTCATTAAAGGTAAATTCTGCACTGTTATCCTGCCCTACTCCTACCGGCATTTTATCCGGTTTACAATAAATCACTTCTTTATTTCTTACAATATAGAAAGTATTATTAGCAGAAGCATATTGCAGTTTTAAGTTTTTATAATCCAATTTACAAAGTACAGCATCCATACCATCGCGACTAACCTCTGTACTTCCTTCAGGATTCAGTGCATTTACAATCTCATTTCTTACATTATTCAAAATTAAATCCGGACGGTAAATCTTATTTTCATTTATTGCCTGGTTTAGTTTACTGATATTTAGTAAACTCATAAAAGCTCCCGGCACACCGTGTCCTGTACAATCAGCAGTTATATAAATAAAGCCTTCAGGTGTATTGCATGCCCAATAAAAATCACCGCTTACAACACTTTTGGGCTGAAAATAAACGAAATAATCCTTCAAGTAAGTATCCAGTAATTTATTGCTTGCTAATAATGCGTATTGGATTCGCCTAGCGTAATTAATGGAATCCAATAATTCTTTGCGACTTTCCTCTACTTCCAATTTCTGCTGTGTTATAATTGCATTGGCCTTTTTATTCTCCCTTAAACTCTTAAATAGAAAAACAGAAAACAAACCAACAATAATTAATCCAATGACAGAACACAATACAATGATATTCTTTCGTTGCTGGTCGGCTTCATTTTTTTGTTTAATAAGCTTTAACTCCAAATCAGACTTCAATTTCATATCTCGTTCTTTCAAATCATATTCCACTTGAAACTGACTTTTAAGTGCTGCTTTACGTGTATTCTCATTAGCTAAACTATCACGCATGAGAACATGCATTTTGTACATGTTTAAAGATTTTACGGGCTGATTTAATGATTCATAAATTACACTTAGCTTCTTCGTTGTATTCATTACAATGGAAACATAATTCATTTTCTGACTCATATCAAAAGCTTCCTGACAATACCTTAAAGCTTTAGCATAATCCTTTTTCTCCAGATAAACTCCACCAATACTATTTAAAGAAAATGCCACACCGTCGTTATCTTGTATCTCTCTTCGAATCGTTAAAGCCATTTCGTAAAATTTCAAGGCTTCATCCATTTTACCTTCACGCATACTTAAAGAACCTAAATTATAATAACTGGAGGCTACACCATACTTATCATCCAATTTCAGTCGCAAATCAAGGGCCTTCTCATGATATTGGGTAGACTTATCATTCAAATTCAAATCGAAGTATAATGTGCCTATGTTGTTATAAGATTCAGCGACTAATTTCTCGAGTCCAAGTCCTTCACGAATAGCCAAACTCTTATTGTAATATTCAAGTGCTTTGTCATACTCCTTTAAATCTGCATAAATACCCGCTAAATGATTATATGAAGCCGAAATACCTCTTTTTTCACCTAAAGCTTCTTTCATCCTTAAACTGAGAAGATGACAATTAATTGATTGTGTATAATTACCCATGTCTGAGTAAGAATGCCCAATAT
>CAYQDP010000177.1:0-5891 GCA_964416235.1 uncultured Flavobacteriaceae bacterium
TGGGTAAGTAGTGGTGGTGATAAAAGCAGAATGGGTATGGAAGTTTTAGCTCCGGTGCATTCTTATTGGCCAAATCATTTTAAATTATATAACATGATTGGCAATGCAGCCGAAATGGTATTAGAAAAGGGTATAAGTAAAGGAGGAAGTTGGAGAAATTTACTAGAAGAATGTAGAGTAGGGAAAGATATTCCTTATGAAAAACCTACAGCTTGGTTAGGCTTTCGTTGTGTTTGTATTGTTAAGGCTAATTCTCCTTCTTAAGGATTTAATGTTAAGTTTTATATGTTGAGTATTATAATGAAAAACATATAACAAGAAATAAGAAATGTTTAACAAGCTTTGTGTTCATTGTTCTCTTTCGTGGCAGAACAACACAGAGAAACAGTGTGAAAGAGTGCACTGAGTAATCGCTTCTGCGAAAATCTGCGCCATCTGCGGGAAACCAAAGAACAAAATCAATTCTTTTTCACAAACTTGGTTAAGATTACAATCGACTGCTCGTTGATTTTACCTTCTATTTGTTCGTGATTATCAGCGATTAATTTAATACGCTTAACCACTGTTCCTTTAGATGCGGTAAAGTTGGTGCCTTTAACATCCAGCGCTTGTGTAAGCACAACATTGTCGCCGTTCTCCAGAACATTTCCGAAAGCATCCTTGTGAATTTCTTTCACGGCCAAAGCACTCATAGCCCATGAAACTATTTTTTCATCTAAATCAATCGATGAAATTAAATCGTTTGCCCAATCTTCATTCTTGAATTTCTGTAATAATCGATAGCTTAAAGCCTGAACGCTGGGCTCTGTACTCCAAATGCTTCCTTCCAGAACGCGCCAGTAAAAAGCATCCTCCTTATCAAGATTGTCTAAACATTTCGGGCATAAAGCTACTTGATTGGCAATAGAATCGTCGTTTTTAGGACTAACGGTATAAGCAATTGTAGACGCTTCGCTATTGCATAATTCACATTGACCTTGATTACGGTCTTTAAGAGATTGAGAAATGGACATAAAATTAATTTAGGAGCGACAAATGTATCATTATTTTTGGGAACACAGCTATATGAGAAAATAATAACGATTATTAATTAAAGCATTTTTAACTACAACAATCGAAGGGTTAAATCCTAAAATCGCAATATGTTACTTCGAAATCACGAAATAATATTAAATAAGGCTAATGTTACCGGTGTTAATATTAGATGTTTAATGTTTAATACATCAAACTCAAATAAATAAATGATAGGCCAAAGAAATATCTTAGATACTTATAGGTTTTAATATAGAAAACTTTGAGAATTATAAATAATGGAGCTAATTTTAATTAGAGTTGGGTGCGAGAACTTTTCAGTTTTCTGGGCATAATCTCAAAGGTTAATTTTAAAATTAATTCATGCATTTTAATATACTTAATTTTTATTTATGTAAATTGGTTATACTTAAGTGTTTCTTATTTTCTTTAAATTAACCTACTTTTTGATACCATATGAAAAACAATTTTATTATAATTCTGGCTTTTGTGTTTTATAATTGTAATTCTCAATGCGGATTTTATATTAAACCATTTATCACTCCTCTTAAATATGAAATAACAAACAATCTTAGTGGTGAATTTAAGTCAGTTTCTGGTGAAACCATTTTTATAAAGGCTGACAATTTATTTACGCCTAGAGCTGGAATTTATTTTGGCGCTGAGTTTGGTTATCGAATTAAAAATTTCTTTGGAGAAGTAGGTTTAAATCAAGATGGTGCTCTATCGAAGTTTATTATCAGTGGTAAATCATACGATTGGGACAATAATAGTTACAGGCAAGTTTGGGAACATTATTCAGGAGCTGCTCAAATTAATTACCATTTAAGATTAGGTTTAAAAATTCGAGAATTGAATATTGAGTATTATAAAAACACTAGCGCCTCATTATTTTTAATTGGCGGGATTGAAATGCTTAAAAATTATGGAAAACCTAACAATAATTTTAAGGAATTAAATCAATCATCAGTTGTATTTATGCCAAACGACTCTTCTACAATTGAAGTAACTAGTAAAACTATTCAAACATTCGTAAATTATAATATACAACCTTCTATCGGATTGTTTTTAGAAATTAAGTTTAAAAAGATAAGTATACTAAATTTATCACTTAATTATTTGATTTCTGTTGATAAGTATAAGTACAGAATGGCGAATCAAATTGTAATTAAGGATGTCGACGGTAGTAAATATTATTTTGGTGGTTTTATGTCAACTGGATCAGGTTTATATTTTACTTTAAGCAGAACAATATACCCTTTTAATTTCTTAAATAAGAAAAAAATAACTGCAAATGAAAAGTAATATTTTGCTATTAGATAATATAACTTACATCAAATTCCCTATAACAACATCATTGAACTCATCTTTAATTAATCCGTTGGTGCCAATAATTTCCTTTCCATACAACCAATTGTCTCCGTCTTTAAAGTCGGTAATTGTACCACCTGCTTCTTCTACAATGAGTGCTGCTGCGGCAACATCCCACGGACTTAAATTGTATTCAAAAAATCCATCTACGCGTCCGCATGCTAAATAACACAAATCAGGCGCAGCGGCTCCAATGCGACGCACGCCGTGTGTGTGTTGCATTAAATGTTTTAAGGCATTCATATAACCATCTAACTTCGTGAAATTGTAAATCGGAAAACCTGTGGCAATTAAACTGTCTTTTAATCTTTTATTTTCTGAAACTTTTATTGGATTGTTGTTTAAATAAGCACCACGTCCTTTAACAGCAGTGAAACATTCGTTGCGTGTTATTTCAAACACAACACCCAATACAATTTCTCCATTATGTTCCAGAGCAATGCTTACTGCATAACAAGGAATGCCATGTACAAAATTGGTAGTACCATCTAACGGGTCAACAATCCAGTTGTATTCTTTTTTTCCTCCGCCTGCAGAATTTTCTTCTACAATAAAACCGCAACCGGGAATGATTTCGTTAAGGTCGTTCACAATCATTGCTTCCGCAGTTTTGTCAACATAACTGACTAAATCATTTAATCCTTTTATTTCAACTTTTGAGTTATTGAAAGTTTCACGTTCTTTTTTAATAAATGCGCCTGCTTTCTTGGCGGTTTTTACCACATGAGGTAAAATGCTATTGAGGGATACTATTATCATGATTGTAAATATAAAAAATAAAAAAGCCTCAATTAAGAGGCTTTATAAAAGTAGTGTTTTGAATTTAATTAATGTTCAATGAAAATCTTTTTGTTTTCAATAACCTGTTCTCCTATTATTCTGAGGAAATAAACTCCGGTTTCAAATCCAACAGGAATAACTGCAGTTGAATTTCCATGTGTAAATGTTTGTTGACTTGACAACACTAAATTGCCGGATAAATTATAAAGTTCAATACTGTAATTACCGTCAACTTTAGAAGTTACAGACACATTGATTTGATTGCCTGAAGCCCAAGAAACAAATTTTTGTTCTTCACAGCCTTTAACTGCAATGGTGTTAAAAGTCTTTACAGTTCCATTAAAATCTTTTTCGGATAATCTGTAATATGCTACATCATCTAATGCATCTTTTAATACATAAAAATATTTTTTCGCATTATAACTGGTGCCTGCGGCTTTAACTTCTCCTACCGGATAAAAATTAACGCCATCTAAACTTTTTTCAAGAATAAAATAATCTGAATCTTTTTCACTTGCAGTTTCCCATTCACAAACCAATTTTCCTTTCACGCATTTTGCTGAGAAACCTGCTAATTCAACCGGTAAAACATTACATCCTCCAAGTACATTCGTTAATACTATGGAATAATCACAAGCATCACCTGCAAAACCATCTACACACATATAAGCGCACTGACCTGCGGCAACATTAAAGTTTGAAGATGTAACACTGCACCCACTAGGTACCTGACCATTACCAATACCAGCGCAAGAAGTAGGACTTTGCCAAACTTGAGTTAATGCTGTTGGTGTACCAGTAAAGACTGCAATTTGCGCGCCGTTATTTGGTGCAGTTAAAACGCAATTACTCACAGAGAATTGAACATTCCATGTGCCTGCGGTAGAAGCGCAGAAAGTATACCAGGAAAGATTATTTACAACGAAATTCACATCATCACCAGCTGTTACGCAAGAAGGGCAAGTAGTACCCATGTTATTGTCTAATTGTCCAAATCCGCCACCGTTCTCTGCACCATTATTGTAATAGCCACCGTTTGTTGTCCCCGTAAAGGTTACTCCGCAAGCATTAATTGCAGAAGCTGTAGGAGGGCTTGAATTAGTAGCGGGTGTGGCTACACTAATACAAAAATTAGGAAGGGTTGCACCACATCCACCACCGGTTGCACTTTGGATTCTTATTAGATAAACACCTCCAACAGTTAAACCTGTTAAGAGCGGATGATTACCTGAGTCACCATTTGATAATAAATAGAATGAAGTTTCAGCACCTTGGTAATTATTATTGGTTGTCCAGTTATAAGCAGGAGCACCGCCACAAGGCGCACCAAAAACCCCGGCGGTTCCACATCCACCGGCAACGCTTGCAAATGGTCCGAAAACTGAAATAATAGGATAACATCCCGGGGCGTTTGTCATAATAAAATTTAAAACCATTGAGGCCTGTGTTGCGGTGAAGCTATACCAAACGGAAGCTCCAGAGGTGCCACCTCCATAACTTACAGTACACTCACTTGCCTGAAGATTGGAACCAGTCATGTTTTGGCCACAAATAAGTGCCCCGTTAACTGTTAAATTCGTTGCGCTGCCACAGTTGTTATTTGCGGGCTGCGCAATAAATTTGATGGATGAAAGAACAATTAAAAATGTTAATAGCTTTTTCATTTAATGAGGTTTTGAAGTGTTTTTATCAGAGGCAGTTGCTTTTTTCTCAGGATTAATGTCAGACGGATTGTAAAGGATTACTTGAAGAGAATCAGGATGAATTGTATTTGGTTTGCTACCAGTATACTCTTCGGTTAATGAAGGTTTCACTTTTTCTTCAGACCCAACTTTAACAGGATTTTTTGCTAATTCCTTTACACTATTATCTGTATTTTGACTGAAACAAATAATTGATGAAAAAAGGCTCAATGCAATTAAAGTAGATTTATTCATTTTACACTCTTTGCTTTTCATACGACAAATTTAGTTAATTCGTACTGAAAATCAAGACTTTATTAGAGGATAGTAACTAACAGAATAGTTTGAATTAATAAAATTTAGAATTCATTGAGTAAAATGCCAAAATTACCGAGTAAAAAGACCATCTAAACGTTTAGTCTAGTTAGGAATACAAGTTTTGGGAAATAAAAATTGAAGTAAAAAAATCGGAATCAACCAAATAATAAACGTTCTCCTTTTGCACTCTCATCAAAGTTACCATTATCATAGACCAAATTTCCATTTACAAAAGTTTTTTCTACAACTGAGTTAAAGGTGTAGCCTTCAAACGGACTCCAACCGCATTTGTAAAGTAAATTGGATTTATTTACGGTTTGCGATGTGTTTAAGTTCACTAAAGCTAAATCGGCATAATAACCTTCACGGATGTAACCGCGGTTTTTAATCTTAAATAAATCAGCTACGTTATGACACATTTTCTCTGCTATTTTTTCTAAACTTATTTTTCCCTGCTTGTGAAATTGCAGCATAGCTTGCAAGCTGTGTTGAATTAATGGTCCACCACTAGGAGCCTGCAAATAAGGTAAACTTTTTTCTTCAATGGTATGCGGCGCATGATCGGTGGCAACCACGTCAATGGTGCCGTCTAGCATCGCGGCAAATAATTTATCGCGGTCATAAACTGTTTTAACGGATGGATTCCATTTAATGAAATTACCTTTAGTTTTATAATCTTCATCGCTAAACCATAAGTGATGAATACAC
>CAYQDP010000178.1:0-5866 GCA_964416235.1 uncultured Flavobacteriaceae bacterium
TTAGCGTTCTTGTTATTAACGTTTTTCGGTTTAACATCAACGTTCAGTAAACCCAAATCAATGGAGTTAACTTTCCCTGCTCCGCCAGAAAACATTAAAGACCAACCTCCGATTAAAAACGGTATTACAATGATCTTAACTAAAGACGACCGTATTTTCTATTATGAAGGTGAGTTTCGTGCAGAGGCAAATGAAGGCGGTCCTAAAACCGAATTGAAAGAATTAAATTTCTCTCAAGGTGAAGGAAGCTTACATAAATACCTCGGCGAAAAAAACAAATGGCTTCACGAACAAGTAAAGGAATTGGATAAAAAATTAGAGGCTAAGCAAATGGCCGACACTACTTACAAAAGATTAGTGAAGCAAGCTAAAGCTGATAAAACAACTCCAACATTCCTTATTAAAACCGACGATAAGGCTACCTACAAAAACGTAATTGATTTAATTGATGAATTAAACATCAATATTGTTGGGAAGTATGTTGTAGTTGACATCATGAAGCCGGAGTTGGACATGATTATTGAAAAAGTTGGAGCTAATTAAAAAAGGAGGTTAATATGTTACAGAATTGGAATGACCTTACATTAGACGCACGAAACGAATTGGTTTTTGAAGGCAGAAACCAAAACTACGGCGCCTATGAACTACGCAAGCACTACAACAAACGTGTTACCATGATTGTGGGTGGCATGATTGCTTTCAGTATTGCTTTGTTTGGTTTAAAATTATTTATTGATAATAAACCTGAGGAGGTTGAGAAGCCAATCGATATGAGTAATATCGTTGTTGATTTAACTCCACCGCCACCACAGGAAGAACAACCACCACCACCGCCACCACCACCGCCACCACCAATGGTTGAGATGGTGAAATTCGTACCACCGGTGATTAAGGATGATGCGGTTGAAGAAGAACCTCAAAAATTACAGGAAGACGTTAAGGAAACTAACGTTGGTACAAAAGATCAGGAAGGTGAAAAAGATTTACCGGTTGTGCCGGTTGAAGAAACCGGTCCGGCTGAAACTGCAGCACCTGAAATTTTTACCGTAGTAGAAGAAATGCCTGAATTCCCGGGCGGAGCAATGGAGATGATGAAATATATTCAAAAGAATATTCAGTATCCTGCCATGGCACGCGAAGCCGGAATCAGCGGTAAATGTTTCTTGAAATTCGTTGTTAACGGAGACGGGAACATCAGCGACGTGCAAATCTTAAAAGGTGTTGCGGGTTGTCCTGATTGTGATAAAGAAGCGATGCGCGTTGTTAAATCAATGCCGAAGTGGAAAGCAGGTAAACAAAACGGACGCGCGGTTCCTGTTTACTTCAACTTACCAATCAACTTTACCATTAAATAATATTCTCACGATAATCTAAAAAGCCCGGACAAATGTTCGGGCTTTTTTGTTTTGTATTATTGACAAATATTAACCTTACTTATTGCGTGTATTAAGTATCTTAGATGCATGAAATAACCATGCTTCCTTATACATTAACAGTAAATAAAAACATGGTTATGCCATGTGGCTTTTTTAAAACAAATATTTACACATGAAAAACTTGAATCAGTCTATTTCTCTTTGGTTTAGTATCATTATGGTTTTGCTGGTAACAGCAGGGGCGTTTGCTTTCATTTTTACCGATTTTATGATTGATAGAGTAAGTGGTGGCCGAAGACTAATGATGATTATTGTTTTCTGTGCCTATGCAATTTTCAGAGGTATGCGTGTTTACCAACAATTAACAAGACGTGAAGAATAATTTTTTAAATAGTTTACTCGTTGTATTTGTACTTGCATTTACAAGCTGCGATAATTATTATAAAAATGATTATCAGGATAACTCTCCCACTTCAGGAAAATTAAAAGTATTTCATGAAGAGGGTCTTAATCTACATGTAAAAAATCAGATTTATACTTTTGAAGTACAGTATCCCGGAAGTAACTGTGAAAATATTGTCGCATTTGAAAACGAGTGCATCAAGGCTTTATATAACGATTCGTGTAAAGCCATAATGATTAACCGTCTGTTAAGCGAAAACGAGAAAAAATTATTTGCGCAGAAACAATTAAATCCACGCTATTCTGCAATGGCAAAAACAGGCGTTGCGCTCATCGTAAACAGTAACACAAAAATTAAAACATTAAGCATTGCTCAGATAAAACAATTACTGACCGATGAACTCAAGGTAAAAGATTCAACAGGAAGTGAAATAAAATTAATAGGCATTACCGACAACAAACAATCTGCTGTTTCTTTGTATTTAAGAGACAGCTTGCTTAATCAAAAAGCATTCGGAAAAAATTGTTTTGCAGTTGAAAGCAGTTTAGAGTTAATCGCAAAAATTGCTTCTACGCCCAATGCTATTGGCTTTTTGGATTTTGCTTGGTTAAGCGACAAAGATGACGCATTGTATAAAAAATATCAAAATCAAATCCATTTCATTTCTGTAGGAAATGGTGATGGAAATTATTTTGAACCTAATCAAAGTTCATTTAAAACCGGAGAGTATCCCTTTACCCGCACTATTTATTT
This sequence comes from uncultured Flavobacteriaceae bacterium, assembly GCA_964416235.1. Lineage (GTDB taxonomy): Bacteria > Bacteroidota > Bacteroidia > B-17B0 > Aurantibacillaceae > JAHEYG01. Next base: position 2,533 of record CAYQDP010000178.1, read on the forward strand.
TATTAGACGTTCAGAAGATTTTACACTGTCGCAAGGTTTGGAAACGTTTATGGCCGGACCAAAAGGACAAATGACTTTTCTAAAACAAGGTTTATTACCCGCACGACAACAAGAGCGTGTGATTGAGATTAACATGGCGCCGCTTTCTGAATAATAAAGCATGAAAAAGGCAATATTCATACTCGCATTAACGTTATCATTAAAAGCTTTTCCCCAAGCTGAAGAAGCCATTAAAAACCCTGATGCAATGCCCGAATATCCGGGAGGCTCGCAGGAAATGATGAAGTTTATTACTGCACACCTCAAAACCGAAACCCTGAAAACCGATAGTGCAAACAATCATGGCGGATGTAAAAGCATAGTAGAATTCACGGTAGATAAAGAGGGTAAAGTGGGGCAAGTTTTTATTGTAAGAAGCTGTGTGGGATGTGCGCAATGTGACGCTTTAGCGGTAAGGGTCATCGAAAAAATGCCACTATGGAAACCCGGTTTAAAAGACGGAAAGCCTGTGGCCGTAAAAATGGGACTACCTGTGTTCTTCACCCTTAAATAATCCTTAAAAAATGTAAAAAAAGACCGGTATTTAGGCTTTGGCACCAAACTTGAATATCTGATAATTATATTAAATTTGAACTCTATATGACAATGAATATGAAGACCCGTTTAACCTTAGCTGCTTTAAGTTTCAGTGTGTTTACTTACGCACAAACTTTACAGGATGCTATCATCAAAACTCAAAACGAAAATTACGCTGCTGCCGGCTCTGATTTTGTAACCATCATAGGTAAAGAACCTAGCAAAGGCGAAAATTATTTTTATTACGGCGAAAACTTTTTTGGAAATAATGATTTGGAAGGTGCCAATGCGCAATATCAAAAAGGCACTGAGTTGAATGCAACTTATCCGTTAAATTACGTAGGCTTAGGCAAAGTATTATTATACAAAGGTAAAGACGCTGATGCTAAAGCCATGTTTTACAAAGCTGCCACATTAGGTGCAAACAAAAACACTGAAGTGATGCGTAAAACTGCAGAAGCCTACATTAATGCAGAGAATAAAAATTTAGATGAGGCCATTAAATTATTAAATGAAGCCATTAAGCTGGATGCAAAAAATCCTGAGAATTATATTTTGATGGGTGATGCTTTATTGGAAAAAAATCCAACTGATGGAAGTGCGCCAATTAAAAATTATCAGAAAGCATCTGAGTTAAATCCAAAATCTACTAAAGGTATTTTACGCGAAGGTAAATTATATCAACGCGGACGTAACTATCAATTAGCGATTGATTATTACAAAAAAGCTTTGGGTATTGATGCAACTTTTGCGCCTGCTTACCGCGAATTAGCGGAAGTTTATATGATGGCTGGACGCAATAAAGATGCCATTGAATATTGGAAAAAATATTTGGAATTAAACAACAGCAACGATGCGCGTTACCGTTATTTCACAGCATTGTATAACAACAAACAATATGCTGAAGCAATTGCTGAAGGTGAAAGTTTAATGAAGGCCGGTTACAGCAATCTGTACATTCCACGTTTAATGGGTTATGGTTATTACGAAATGGGTAATAAAACCGATACTTTAGCTTATGCTAAAGGATTAGACGCAATAACTAAGTTCTTCGACTTATCATCTAAAGAATCAAACTTCAAATATTTACCTACCGATTACAAATACAAAGGGATGTTACTTTCTAAAAACGGTAAAGACTCTTTAGGTGTAGTGGAAATGGAAAAAGCAATTGCTATGGACGCAAGCGGTAATTGCGAATTATGGGCTGAAGTTGGACGTATCTGGTCTAAGGCTAAAAACTACAATAAAGCCATTGCAGCGTGGGAAAAACGTGCGGGATGTGCGAAAGCTATTAACGGCCAAGATAATTTTGAATTTGGAAGAACCTGTTACTTTGCCGGTGGTGCTAAATTAAGAGAAGCTGCTAATATTAAGGATGCAAAAGCAAAAACAGCGAAAGAAGCGGAAGCTACTCCATACTTTGTAAAAGCTGATACATGCTTCTCTGCCTTAATTCGCAGTAACGCCAGTTTTCCTGCAGGGTATTTTTGGAAAGGTCGCGTTGAAACATACTTAGACCCAAACAACGCGCAATGGTTAGCTAAACCTTTATTTGAAAAAGCATTAGAATTAGCTAAGCCAAATGAAAAAACAGGAAGTTATAAATCAAACGTAATTGAAGCATTAGAGTATTTAGGATATTATCACTTAACTCAAAATGCCAACAAACCAAACCCTGAATCGGATAAATACTTTAACGAGTTAAAAACAATAGATCCGAATAACGTAAAGGCAAAAAATTACTTTACTCCTCCAAAGAAATAATTGGATCCTTGTTATAATAAAAAAGCCATCTGAATCAGATGGCTTTTTTATTGAATTACTTTACAGAATTATAAATTTCAACCAGCTTGCTTTTTAATTCACCGGCTGCTTTCTTTTCAGCCTCCAACCCGCTCACATCTTTCCCTTCCTTCTTGTCCTTTTCAATCGCACTGCTTAATTTATCTTCTTTGCTTTGCCAATTATCTACCAAACTACTTTTGATCACTTTTAACGCGCCGTAACGCACATATTGGTTTCCTGATTTAGCCATTTTCTTTAATTCTGCCGCTCCTGCTAAAACGGTTTCAGGTTTTGTACAACGCTTTAGGAATTTGCCATAAACACTAGTATAACCTAATAATTCAAAACCACTAAATTGTGATTGTGCATTTACAAAAAACGAATGGTTTTCATCTGTTCCATTATTGGCGTATAAATCCGCAATAGTAAAAATCAACTTCTTTCCTTTTTCATTTTCTAATGATTTTGCTTTTTGCATGGCTAACGTTGGATTTGCTTTAGCTAAACCCTGTAAGGCTGCAGAGAGAATCGAATACGACTGTTCATTCATTGCCTTTTCGTACAATGCTTCCAAATCTTTACCGGTGTAATTAGCTGCTAAAAACTGAATCGCTTCTGCGCGTACTTTTGTATCCGCATCTTTTTCTGAAACAGAAACCATTAATGGTTTTAATTCAGCTTCGTTTTCTTTCGCTACTCTCCCTAACATACTAATTGCATCCATGCGAAAGTTTTTCCATTTCTCAGTTTGTGCAGCACCTTTTACTAATTCGTAAATCTGTTTATCGCTTAAGTTATTTCTGAAATAATTTAAGGCTTCATCTCTATCTCCCCATAAAGGCGCATTTTTAAATTGATAAGCATACTCTTCTTTCGATTTTTCGTAGGTTATTTTCGCTAACAATTGTCTTTCGGCGTCAAAATTTACCAAATCAGGTTTAGCACTAACACTTAAAGTAAATGTTTGTTT
>CAYQDP010000179.1:0-5833 GCA_964416235.1 uncultured Flavobacteriaceae bacterium
TCACTTTACGGGCAACTACCATCATCTCTTCGCCAATATTGAAGAATGACAATAAGTTATAGATGATATTGTGGACAAAAACGAAGAGTTTTAATTGCCACATTGGTCGGGAAGTAAATTTATTAAAGTAATTCTGGCGTTCTGAGGCTTTGATTTCGTAATTGGCCTCTTGCGTTGTTTTAGCTTTTGAAGTGCCCTTTATTCGTTTGAATAATGGCAAAATGGTATACATGATAAACAACTTCAACTCAAATGAGGATTTTATTTTTTCCACCTTGAAGCCATATTTCTCTAATAGTATGGTAATGGTATCCTTACCGAAATAATTGACGTGATCGAGTCCCATCATTTTCCAGTTGTCTTTATGCTTTTTGGCGAAGTAGCTATCGATTTGAGGAACCTGTAATACAAGTATTCCGTCTTTCTTTGTGATACGTGCAATCTTCTCGACAAACTTATCGGCCTCATCAATATGTTCCAATACGTCCCAAAGTGTAACGATATCGTACTGCTTATCTTCCTTCATCGCGAAGAAATCAATATGATCAACGGGTAATTTTAAATCGTTTTTAGAATACAAATAAGGTTGTTCTGAAATTTCAATGCCATACACGTTATACCCCAATTCTTTTCCTGCCAACATGAAGTGTCCCCAGCCCGCTCCTAAATCAAATAAATCGCCGGAAGTTTTATACTTCTTAATAAAATCAAATCTTAATTTGTGTCGTTGCACCTTCACCCAGTTATTACCCTGGCGAACCGCTTCTGTTACTTTTTCATCTTTATAATTACCGTAATTGATTTTTTTACGGTAATATGGTGGGATGAAATGCAAATTGCAGGAATTACAGGTAACGACCGCAAAATTTGTTTTTTGGTATTTAACAGTAAATGCTTTTTTATCGGTATTGCCGCATACGCAGCAACGGATGTCTTCAAAAATATCTTCGCTCACTTGCATAGGCCCATTAAGGCTTCGTTTCGTTTTCAAAAATTAATTCGGTAATCGGACTTCCATCTCGGAAATAGGAAATACCGCCCCAAGTAAATACTTTCTTTTGATACACCCAAACATCGCCGTTTTTCACAACTATACGTTGAATGATGGTTACACCTTGTCCGTTAATAATTTCTTCTGTTACGCCAGGAGGATATTTTGCTAAAAGTTCCTTCTTACGATCGGCAGCTTTTACTTGATTATCTGAATTCAATAATTTTTCAACTTCTAACAAGCGTCCTTTTGCGTAAGCATCTCCGCCTTTATAAGTTAAAGCTTCTTCGTAGTGCGTTTTAGCTTCCTTGTATTGTTTGCCGTTAAAATTATTATCAGCTTTAGCAATTGCATCCTTATACTTCTGTTCATTAGGATCATTAGCTCCACTCATTGCTTTGTTAATGGCTCCGATTTGCATCTTAGGATATTTCTCATCAGGCAAATATTGCAAAGCCTCATAATAAGCTGCCTTTGCTTCTACCCAGGCTTTACGCGCGAATAAACCATCAGCCTTTTTAATTATTGCGTCGTATTTTGCTTTTAACTCAGCAAGCGCTTTAGCTTCTCCTTCTTTAGAAATCTCAGCTTCAATGGCAGCTAATCGTACTTTTGGATATTGCTCTTCAGGTTTTAAACCTGATGCTTCGATATATCCTTCTTTAGCGGATACCCATTCTTTTTTAGTGAACGCATCATCACCTTTCTTAATTGCAGCAGCATACTTAGCATCCTTTTCTGCTTTTGCTTTTGCATCACCCTCCGCTTTCGATTTGTTTGCTAACTCATCACCAATTGCTTTTTCAATTTCAGCTAATTTATCCTTAGGATATTGCTCATCTGCTTTTACACCCAATGCTTCATTATATCCTGCTTTAGCAGTAGTCCAATCTTTTTTCGCGAATGCGGCATCGCCTTTTTTAATTGCTGCCTGATATTTAGCATCCAGTTCTGCTTTCGATTTGTTTGCGTTCTCAGACGTAATTGCCTTTTCAATTTCCGCTAATTTGTCTTTAGGGTACTGCTCGTTTGCTTTAACATTAAGAGCTTCGTTATATCCACCTTTTGCTGTTGTCCAATCTTTTTTCGCAAAAGCGTCATCACCTTTTTTAATAGCAGCAGCATATTTAGCTTCCAATTCTGCTTTCGACTTGTTAGCGCTTTCGTCCGCAATTGCTTTATCAATTGCTACTAATCTATCTTTAGGGTACTGCTCGTTTGCTTTAACATTAAGGGCTTCGTTATATCCTCCTTTTGCCGTTGTCCAATCTTTTTTCGCAAAAGCATCATCACCTTTTTTGATAGCTGCATTGTATTTTGCGTCCAACTCTGCTTTTGATTTATTCGCGTTCTCATCTGCAATGGCTTTATCAATTGCTGCTAATCTATCTTTCGGATATTGCTCATCAGGCTTAATACCTAAAGCTTCATTGTAACCCGCTTTTGCATTCGTCCAGTTTTTCGCGTTAAATCCGTCATCGCCCTTCTTAATGGCAGCTGCGTACTTCGCTTCTTTCTCTGCCTTGGATTTTGCATCAGCATCTGCTTTTGCTTTAGCTGCTGCTTCATCAGCTAACGTTTTGTCAATTGCGGCAATTTGATCTTTAGGGTATTTTTCTGACGGCTTAAATCCAAGAGCTTTATTGTACGCAGCTTTCGCATTTACCCAATCTTTATTTGCAAATCCGGCATCACCTTGTTTAATAGCTTCCTCATATTTTGCGTTCAATTCAGCTTCCGCTTTTGCTTTTGCAGCAGCGTCCATGTTTGCTTTCTCATCAGCAATAGCTTTATCTATTGCTGCTAACTGTGATTTTGGATACGCTTCGTTTGGTTTAAAACCTAATGCTTCGTTATAACCTGTTCTTGCTGCCGGCCAACTCTTAGCAGCAAAAGCTTCGTCAGCTTTTTTAATTGCTGCGGCATATTTTGCTTCTAATTCCGCTTTAGCTTTTGCATCTGCTTCTGCTTTTGCTTTATCGGCATCTGCTTTTGCTTTTGCAGCAGCTTCATCAGCTAACGCTTTATCAATTGCTGCAATTTGGTCCTTCGGATATTTTTCTGCCGACTTATAACCTAATGCTTCATTGTATGCAGACTTAGCATTTGCCCAATCTTTCTTCGAAAATCCTTCATCGCCCTTTTTGATAGCGGCTGCATACTTTGCTTCCAGTTCAGCTTTTGATTTAGCGTCAGCCTCCGCTTTAGCTTTCGCCGCTTCTTCATCTGCTAAAGCTTTATCAATTGCTGCTAATTTATCCTTCGGATATTGTTCATTTGCCTTAATGGTTAATGCTTCATTGTAACCGCCTTTTGCAGTTAGCCAATCCTTTTTCCCAAAAGCATCGTCACCTTTTTTGATTGCTGCTGCATATTTTGCATCCAATTCTGCTTTTGATTTTGCAGCATTTTCATCTGCAATTGCTTTGTCAATAGCTGCTAACTTATCTTTAGGATATTGTTCATTCGCTTTAATTGTCAACGCTTCATTGTATCCTCCCTTTGCCGTGGCCCAGTCCTTTTTCGCGAAAGCATCATCACCTTTTTTGATAGCTGCTGCGTATTTCGCTTCAAGTTCAGCTTTTGCTTTCGCGTCGGCATCGGCTTTTGCTTTGAGAGCAGCTTCATCAGCAATGGCTTTATCAATTGCGGCCAGTTGTGTTTTCGGATATTGTTCTGCTGATTTTAATCCGCTTGCTTCTGTATAAGCAGCTTTTGCATTTGCCCAATCCTTTTTCGCGAAACCTTCGTCACCTCGCTTAATAGCTGCGGCATACTTCGCTTCTAACTCCGCTTTATTTTTTGCTTCGGCATCCGCTTTAGATTTGGCGGCGGCTTCATCGGCAATCGCTTTATCGATGGCTGCAATTTTATCTTTTGGATATTGTTCAGCAGGTTTAAAACCTAATGCTTCATTATACCCTGCTTTTGCTGCTGTCCAGTTTTTCGCATTGAAAGCATCATCGCCTTTTTTTACTGCAGCTGCGTATTTAGCATCAAGTTCAGCTTTACTTTTATTTGCTGCTTCATCAGCTATCGCTTTATCAATTGCTGCCAATTTATCTTTTGGATATTGCTCACCGGGTTTGTAACCAATAGCTTCATTGTATCCTAATTTTGCAGCCGCCCAATTTTTCGCATTGAAAGCATCATCCCCCTTTTTTATCGCTGCTGCGTATTTCGCATTTAATTCAGCTTCTGCCTTTGCTTTTGCCGCTTCATCAGCAGCTTTTTTTGCATCTTCTTCTTTCTTTTTATTTAATGCTTCTTGTTCTTTAATGATTTTATCAATCTGAGTCATTTGATCCTTAGGCCACGTTTCATTTGGCTTCAAACCTAAAGCTTGTGTATAAGCTGCTTTCGCGCCTGCCCAATCATTTTTCTGAAATGCCTTGTCACCGGCTTTTATTGCTGCCTGATAATTTCTTTCGAGTTGCTTAGCGCGTTCAATGGCTGCTGCCTGTTGCGCCATGATGTTCTGCAAAGAAGCAATCATTGCATTCAGATAATTAGCATCGTATTCGAAATTTTCTTTATTAGCGTTGTAAGAGTATTTATTCATTGGCTGGTTCAATGGAGAATAATCAATCCCTTCCATTTTTTCGAATAAACTTAAACTAGCTTCAACGGTTCCGAATTTAGACGTTGCTCTATCGGGAGGAACACCTTTTGTACTAACCGTAAATTTTTTTGATACGTGCCCCGGTTTGGTCACCGTTACCACGTAATCTGAATTCAGCGGCAAATCGAATTGATAACTTCCAGAACCATCAGTTGTGATATTTTTAATTACTTGTCCGTTTTGAGAAACCTGAATAATTGCTCCAGGCATTGGTGTGTCTTCGAGATTTGTAATTGTTCCCTCTACATGCAACGGAAAAGTGGGAGCTTCTTGAGCATAGGCAATAGAAGTCAAGACCCAGAAGGTAACTATTAAAAATTGCCTAAATCTCATACAATAACAAGTATCCTAAAAACATCTTAAATTTACAAAATAATCTACCCTTTTTTATGACAAATCCGACAAGTAATACAAACCTTTCTGTTAATATAAGTTATTGGGAGTTGAAACATTACTTTTCATTAGCTGATTTAATTGTCGTAGGGGCGGGAATCGTTGGATTAAATGCTGCAATTGAATTTAAACGCAAACATAAAAAAGCAAAAGTTTTTGTTTTGGAAAGCGGCATTATACCAATGGGTGCCAGCACTAAAAACGCGGGATTTGCCTGCTTTGGCAGTCCAAGCGAATTACTCTCGGATTTAAAGAAAACACCGGAAGATAGTGTATGGGAAACGGTTCAAATGCGCTGGAATGGACTTCAGCTTCTGAGAAAAAATTTGGGCGATAAAAACATCGATTTTCATAACTGGGGCGGATATGAGCTTTTCAATACAAACAAGAGTTTTGAGTTATGCTCTGAAAAGCTAAATTATTTAAATAAAAAAACGAAGGAATACATCGGCCAAAGCAATTGTTATTCGCTCGCCAATAAAAGCATTAATAAGTTTGGGTTCAACGATTTAAGTGGTGTTATTTTAAACAAACATGAAGGTCAGATTGATACGTCAAAACTATTCACTCAACTAGCGGAATTAGCTCAAAAAACCGGCGTTGAAATCATTTCAGGTGTACATGTAAATGAATTAAAAGATACTGGTTCGGGCGTTCAATTAAGCACGGGCTTTGGTGTTTTTAAATCCAAAAAATGCATCGTGGCCATTAATGGTTTTGCTAAAGAACTTTTAAAAATAAAAGACGTTGCTCCTGCCCGCGCACAGGTATTAATCACGAAGCCCCTTAAAAATTTAAAGATTAAGGGGACATTTCATTACGACGAG
>CAYQDP010000180.1:0-5807 GCA_964416235.1 uncultured Flavobacteriaceae bacterium
TCGGGTGACCTTTAAATTTAACGCCGAAGAAATCATAAGTTTCACGTTCCATCCAATTAGCGCCCGGCCATAAGTCGGTTGCAGTTGGGATTTCGGGTTTATTGATGTCAAAAAAAGTTTTGATGCGCACACGATAATTTTTTGGCATGTTGTGTAAATGATAAATTACACCAAGTTGTTTTTCGTCTGCAGTTTGAAAACCGGTTAGGTCGGTTAAGAAATGAAAATTAAATTCAGGCTCCTTTTTTAATAAACTTAAAACGGAATGAATTTTATCTTTATGAATGTAGAACACAGGAAAGTCATAAAGCACCTCAGCTTTTTCTAAAGCACCGGGCAATTCTGCGTTTACTTTTTCGGAAATTTTATTTAGTAATTCTTCTTTGTTCATTGCTGAAATTTCTTTTAGGAATTATTCCATTCCGTAACTGTTTAATAAACGCTTATACTCAGGAGACTGACGACGGCGTAATGATTCGTTTTTAGCCAACTCTTGAATTTTTAAAATTCCTTCGATGATTTGTTCCGGACGCGGAGGGCAGCCTGGAACATATACGTCAACAGGAATGATACGGTCGATACCTTGTAGCACACTGTATGTGTCGAATATTCCGCCGCTGCTTGCGCATGCACCAACCGACAAAACCCATTTTGGCTCTGCCATTTGTTCGTACACCTGGCGCAATGTTGGTCCCATTTTTTTTGCAATGGTTCCCATTACCATTAGCATATCCGCTTGACGCGGAGAAAAGCTTAGTCGTTCAGAACCAAACCGCGCTAAGTCGTAATTGCTTGCCATTGTAGCCATAAACTCAATACCACAACAAGATGTTGCAAATGGCAATGGCCATAATGAATTAGCGCGAGCTAAGCCAATTACATCTTCTAACTTTGTAGCAAAAAACCCCGGGCCCTCTAATCCTTCCGGACTTTTAGCCATATCGAGTTTAGTGCGTTTTTGTAAGTCTTTTCCCATCTAAAAAATCTATTAATGATTCAGAATTAATCTTCCCATTTGATGGCTTTCTTCGCCAACATATAATAAAATCCAACTAAAAGAAGAGCGATAAAAGAGAATACCTCAATTACACCAACAATTCCAAGTTCTCTATAATTTACCGCCCAAGGGTACATGAAAATTACCTCAACATCGAATAAAACGAAGAGAATTGCAACTAAAAAATATTTAATTGAAAATGGTAAACGTGCGTTACCATGACTTTCGATACCGCACTCAAAAGAATCGAGTTTTATTTTGGTTTTACGTTTTGGCCCAAGCATATGTGAAGCTACCATTGTGGTAACCACAAACCCTAAGGCAACAATAAACATTAAAACAATTGGAAGGTAATCGGTTGGCGTGTTTGTAGACCCCATATTTATTACGTTAAATCAGGTTGTAAGGTTAACGATTTTTGGCTAAATCGTCAAATATAAAACCCGATTTTTTACGCAATAAAAAACTTACTGTTTCACAAACTTGTAATTGATAAATGAAGTATTATTTGAAAGTTTGAGCGAATAAACACCTTGTGCTAAATTCTCAACTGAAATTATTGATTTCTCGCCACTTAAAGCCTTAATGGAACCCGTTTTTACGATTTGGCCAATGGAATTTGAAATTTCGAACGAAACACTTGTTTCGGTTGAGTTGCTAAACGCTAAAAACAAGTTTTCTCTCGATGGATTTGGCCATATTTCCAACGATTGGAAAACAAGAAACTGTTCTTCAACTGAAGCTAATGTTACATAAATTGCAGATGAAGAAGCTAAGCAAGTTCCGTTTCCTGTCCAAACCGAATACCAACCATCAACGGTTGGGGCAAAGGTTTGGCTAGTTGCACCACTTACCGGACTACCATTTAAATACCATTGATATGTGCCCGCTGAGGAACTACTTAAAACATTGCCTGTTTGTGTAATTGTAGGTGTTGGCGGCGGAGCACCAACCGTAACTGTGCTATTTCCAACATATTGACAAGCACCGGCTGAGGCCGTATAATTATAAACTGTTGTTGCTACCGGTGAGTAATAGGCGGTATTTCCGGTTTGTCCGCCTGTCCAAACAACAGAGCTTGCATTTGTTGTAAGTGAAATGGCTGCGCTTTGTCCCGCACAAATTGTTGTGTTTGTTGAAATAGCTGTTGGAGTAGAAACAACGGTGATTGTTCCAACAAATGGAGAGCTTGCGCCCACTGTATTTGTGGCTACCAAACTAACGGTATAAACACCCGTGGCACTATACGTAACACTTGGGTTTTGTGCAGTTGAACTGGCAGGGTTTCCTCCCGGGAAGCTCCACGCCCAACTTACAGGTGAGTTTGAAGAAGCATCGGTAAATGCAAATGGAAGATTGATACATGCACTGTTATACGCTGTAGTGTAAAAAGCAAACGGCGCAGCAAGCGGATCAGAATATAAATCTGTTTCCCAGGTTCCGCGTCCGTAAGTGCCTGCACGTAATTTTTCAGTAGGATAATAGATTTCTAAATCATTTACAATTACGTTTGGAAGTCCGCTCATAAACGGCATCCAAGAACCCATACTCAATTCGCGATAATAAACACCAACATCTGTTCCCACGTAAACCGAACCCGCGCTGTTGTTTTTATATACAATACAGTTAGCCGGAATGTTTGGCAAGCCAGTTGAATAATTAGTCCAACTTACACCACCATTATTAGAATAAAAAACTTTGTTTCCTGCCGAATATCCTGATAAGGTAACATAAACGTTATTTGTGTTTAAGTTGTCGATGGCAATTCCGGTAATTTGTGCCGAGCCAACAGGTAATGTTCCTGTAATATTACTCCAGCTTACACCACCATCTGTGGTTTTGTAAATAGATGTTGTTCTTGAAGCATAAATAACATTTGTATTGGAAGCCACCATGCTGATGTGCTGTAATTCACCGCCACCGCCCAGCGTTCCTAACTGTACCCAAGAACTTCCTTTATTGGTAGATTTAAAAACGTGCTCATAACCACAATAAAAAACGTTAGCATTAACGGGGTCTTGAATAATTGGAGCTACCCACGCTGCATTCCCTGTCAGCCCGCTATTAATGGGTGTCCATGAAGAACCCGAATTGGTTGAACGATAAAAATCTCCATAATAAATGGACGAAACCAAAGTATTATTAGAGCTCCAATCAACAAAACAATCCATGCCATCGCCTCCGTTTACTTCCGACCAAGTTGTACTGTTTAAATAATTGGTACCGTTGTCTTGATGCCCTGCAATAATTTGATTTGGATTTGATGCTGAATTCCCAATGCGGTATTGCTGCGAAATATTCATTAAACCATTAATGGAATTCCAAGTAGTACCGGAATTTGTGGTTCTGGCAATTCCACCATCCGTGCCTAAAAAGATTAACGAACTGGACGCATATTGTACATCGTGTAAATCAGCGTGAACATAAGGTTTTCCACCACCACCATACCAATGTGTATGAATTGCCCAGGTCTGACCACCGTTAGTTGATTTCCATGTGTTAACTCCTCCTGCAATAATTTCATTGGCATTAGTTGGAGATGCGCCAATGGCCAAATCATACCAGCCTTGTCCGCCAGCGTCAGTACCTGTTGTGTTCCACCCAAAAATATTGGGAGTGGTTGACATAGTTGTAAAAGAAGTAGCGGAATTCGTTGAACGGAATAAGCCGCCAAAACTGTTATCCACCGAGTTGCTTCCTAAAACATAAACATAATTAGGGTCGGCGGGTGTAACGGCAATGCATGTGCGGTTTAATGAGTTTACAGCACCTAATGAAACACCTGAATAACTGTTTCCGCCATTAGAGGATTTATAAAAATTACTACCTCCGCCGGCATAAACAACAGTTGTATCGCCGGGTTTATACTCAGCGTCTTTAAAACTTCCGGCTAGGGATAGAATCCAGGTAGCGCCTCCGTTAACTGAGCGGTACATCCCCACAGAAGTTGCTGCAATGAGTTTGTTGGGGTTTTGAGGATTAATAAGCAAACGACCAATTCTGCGCATTTGATTGGTGGTCCAGGTAAGTCCTGTTGGGCCCCATGTTATCCCTCCGTCAGTAGATTTTAAAATGCCTGTGGCATAAGTATCACCCGCATCATTATCGCCTGTAGCAATGTAAATGTTATTTGGATTAATGGGGTCAATGGCGATATCTGCAATTCCTAAAGAAGCTAACTGATCAGTTGTGGTTGTCCAGCTTGTTCCGCCGTTAGTTGAAACCCAAAGTCCACCGGCTGCAGTACCTATATATATTGTGTTGGTGCCTGCAGGATGAAAACGTATACATTGTAAACGACCCGCATCACCATTAACGGGTGAGCCAAAGGGTCCAAGCGGAGTCCAGTTAGCTGTAGTAGCAGATGGCGCAGCGGTAGCTTGTTGTTTTGCAACCGAGTTGGATTGAAGATAATTTTGAAATTCTTCGTAAGCTTTTCCGCGTGATGCGTTTTGCATGTTTCCACTAGGATAAACCCGTGGTTCAACAAAGTTAGCCCAACGCAAAAATTGCTTATAACCTTTGGCCCTTTCATAAGGTCGGTTTTTCCAATACTCTTCAAACGACTTTTTTATATCGTAAAAATTGGCGTTTGGGTCCTGCATTTTGTTAACCCAATCCTGGGCATTAATTACTCCAAAAGCAATGCACAATAAAAAAGTATATTTTAAGTTTTTCATATTCTAATTAATATCAATAAATAAATGGGTTTTCACGCATGAAGCGGGCGGGGATGGAAATACAAATATACAACAGAAATGTTCAAAAACCCACTAAACCAAAGCAATGTGCTGAAAACATATTACATACAGATTGTAATCCTAATTCAACAAAAGCCTGTTTATTAAATTGTTTTTTAAAGTCCCAATTCAAAAATTAAATAAATAGTTTTATTGGAAATAATAAATCCTTCCTGTATGAGTAAGAAAACCGAGTCTAAAGCCTCCGAGAACAGAAAAATATTTGTCCTGGATACTTCAGTAATAATTTACGATCACACAGCGATCAAAAATTTTAAAGAACACGATGTTGTAATTCCAATCACAGTACTGGAAGAACTTGATAACTTTAAAAAAGGAAATGATACAAAAAACTTTGCAGCGCGTGAGTTTACACGTTATATAGATTCGTTAAGCGGAAAAAACACTTTGCAAGATTGGACACCAATTAATGGTCCAACACGCGGAAAATTTAAAATTGAAATGAATACGTCGAGCAAAGTAAATGCTGAGCGTATTTTTGATGATAAGAAAGCCGACCACCGCATTTTAAATACTGCTTTATATACAGCAGAAAGCAATCCCGGACGTAAAGTAATTCTTGTAACAAAGGATATAAACTTACGCATTAAGGCAAAATCACTGAGTCTGCAGGCGGAAGATTATGAAACCGGAAAAATCAAAACGGTTGATGAATTATATACGGGCATGAGTGAAATTCAAAAAGTAGCGGCCGATAAAATCGCGAACATCTATCAAAAAGGCACGAGCCCGTCGAAAGACATTTTGAAAAAGCAAGAAGCGTTGCCAAATCATTACTACATTTTAAAAAACGGATCACAATCTGTATTGGCGCGTTATGATGCGGAAGAGCAAACCATGTCGCGTGTAGTAAAAAGCACGGCGTTTGGTGTGATTCCAAAAAACGCTGAACAATCTTTTGCTTTAGACGCCATCATGAATCCGGATATTAAGCTGGTGACCATTCAAGGCGTTGCAGGAACCGGAAAAACATTATTGTCTTTAGCGGGAGCGCTTGAACAACGAAGAAACTATCATCAAATTTATCTAGCTCGTCCGATTGTTCCATT